>JAYUAH010000083.1:0-13793 GCA_043741415.1 Betaproteobacteria bacterium | reverse complement strand
GCGCAGACGCTCGGCGTCCGGCCTGGTGGCAGCGTCGAAATAGACGTGTGCGTGATAGCCTTTGACTGGAGTCATTGCGTGTCCTCCTAAGGTGTTAGTCGGCAAGTTGTATTTTCCAATTCGGCTGAGATGGCTGCTCAGATCGAGATTTTAGATATAAAAATAATTCAATAAAAACAAATATTTACGCCATTTCTGGAAAAATGTCTGACAAAGTGGTCACGCACGCCGCCCCAGCGGACCACGCAGCATTCTTCCGGGCAGTGCGCCGGTGTGTTTGCCGTCGCGCAGCAGAACCTGGCCGTTGACCACCGTCGCCGCGACACCGCGCGTGCGCTGCACCAGGCGGCGCGCGCCCGACGGCAGGTCGTCCACCACCTCCGGCAGTTCGGCCATGATGGTATCGGGATTAAACACCACGATATCGGCAGCCATGCCTTCGCGAATCAGGCCGCGGTCGTGAAAGCCCCACAGCGTCGCGGGCACCAGCGACAACATGCGCACCGCCTGTTCCAGCGTGAACGCCTGTTTGGTGCGCACCCAGTGATACAGCAGATGCGTTTGCAGTGATGAATCCATCAACTGTGAGACATGCGCGCCGGAATCCGAAAACGTCGTCACCGTGCGCGGGTGGCGCATGATCTGCAGCGCGACATCCTGATCTTCGTTGGCCACCGGTTGCAGAAAAAACTGATCGAGGTTTTTTTCCAGCGCGAGCTCAATCATGGTTTCGGCGGGATGCTGGCCACGCTCGCGCGCGACTTCTGCCACCGAGCGGTGCGGGCCTTCAACGGTGTCGAGTACAAACAGCCAGTCGTAGTCCGCCGGCTTGGCTTCGGTGCCGCGCGCCTCGTGATCGTCACGCGCGCCCGACGCTTCGATGAGTCTGGCGCGCAACGCTGGATCACGCAGCTTTTGCATTTGCGCGTCAGGCGGCAGCGCACGTATGTCTTTCCACAGCGGCAGGCGGTCGAACGGCATCTGCGTCTTGAACGACAGCAGCGCCGACAGCGCGCGGCTGTGCGCCTGCGCGAACATGCGGCCCCCGGCGGCAGCGGTTTCGTCGAGCAGATCAAGATATTGTTTCCAGACACCCGGTGAATTGCGCCGGCTGAACACACCAAAAGTGATCGGACGGCCCGACTCCACCGCAAGATCACGCAGGCGCGTATGGTATTCGCGCAGGCCGGGGTCGCCCGCGTTGCGGTCCACACCCTCGCCCGCCAATTCGAACAGGCCCGCATTGAGCTTGCCCATCGCACCCACCAGCCGCCGTACTTCGTCCCATGCCGCGGCGCGGCTGGCCACCGGCCGCGCATCCGGCGTTTCGTGCGCCGGCGAACGCGACGAGGTAAAGCCCACGGCACCGGCGCGGATGGCATCGCTCACCTGGCGTTCCATCGCCTGCAGGTCGTCTTCGCTTGCCAGCTCGGCGAAGGCGCGTTCACCCATTACAAACGTGCGTATCGCCGAGTGCCCGACATAGCTTGCATAGTTGATGCCCTTGGGCAGTTTCTCCAGCGTTTCGAGAAACTCCGGGTAGGTGGTCCAACTCCATTGGATGCCAGCCTCCATGGCTGCCGGCGAAATGTCTTCGGCGCGCTGCAGGTTGCGGATCACCATCTGCTTGTTCTCGACCGCGCATGGCGCCAGCGTGAATCCGCAATTGCCCATCACCGCCGTGGTGATGCCGTGATAACACGAGGACGTGCCCAGCGGATCCCAGAATATCTGCGCATCCATGTGCGTATGACCGTCGATAAAGCCCGGCGCCACCACATGGCCCTCGGCGTCCAGCGTCTCTTTTGCCGGCTCGCGGATACGCCCGATGGTTGCGATCTTGCCGCAGGATATGCCGACATCCGCGCGAAAGCGCGGCATGCCGGAACCGTCGATAACAGTACCGTTCTTGATCACCAGATCGTATTGCATTGCGGGGCTCCCCTGTAGTCAACCACCATCCTGCGCCAACCTTGCCGTCAGCGCAAGATCAAGACCACGACATGTTGAGAAGCTTCAGCCAAGAAAAAAAACTCGGTGCTTCCCCTTCCTCCACCCTTCGAGTGTTGCCTGGCCACGCCGCTACCCCGCAATCGACTTCCACTCCCGTCCCAGCCGCTCAGCCGTGCGCCAAGCCAACGCTTGCGCCGTCAACGTCGGGTTGTGTGCGCCGCTGCTGCCCATCACTGATCCACCCAGCACGCCGAGGTTGGGCGACTCATGCGTAAAGCCCCAGCGATCCACCACATTGGTTTGCTTGTTGTCCCCCATGCGCGTGCCGCCGTAGGCGTGCGTAGACGGCCCCATGGTGCCCGCAGGGCCGCGCTCGACGGCGATGGCGCCGGCTTCCATGAACCATTGCGTCATTTTGTCCTGCATAAAGGCGCCGACTTTTTTCTCGTTATCCTTAAAGTCGGCGGTGATGCGGCACACCGGGTAGCCCAGGCGATCTTTCACCGTAGGATCGAGATCGAGATAGTTATCCTCGTACGGCAGCGTGGTTTTCTGCATGTAGGCGAGGTTCCAGCGGTCGGCATTTTGTTTGACGAATGCCTTCCACGCCGCGCCCCACGCGGGCGCTTTGCCGAAGGTGCTCATACTCGCGGCGCCGATGGGCCGCCGGTCGGAATACACCCACATATTGCCGCCGCCGATGAAATCGAGCGCGCTGTGATCGAAGTTATCGTCGGCCCAGTTGTCCACCGCCACACCCTGCGCCGGCATGCCGTACCAGTTGTTAAGGTTTTTCGGGAACAACGCGGTTAACGTCGACGCGGTGTTGTGCGTCATGTAATGCCGGCCGACTTGACCGTTGTTGTTGGCCAGACCTTTGGGAAACACCTTCGATTGCGACAACAGCAGTAAGCGCACATTCTCATAGGTATAACCCGCCAGCAGCACCACATCCGCCGGCTGAAAATACTCGACGCCGTCCTTGAGATACGTAACGCCCGAAGCGCGCCCGGTTTTCTCATCGACCTCGATCTTCAGCACCTGCGCACGCGCTTCGACCGTGAAGCGCTTGGTTTCCAGCGCCTTGGGGATGGTTGAAACCGCGGTCGAATTTTTCGCCTGAATATGGCAGCCGCCGCGATTGCAATAGCCGTGATACATACACGGCGCGCGTTTGTCGTACGACACCGAGTTGATCGCCGCCGGTCCGGGGAAGGGCGCCCAGCCGAGTTTTTTGGCGACATCGCCCATGTGATTGGTGAACTCAGTACCCCGTAAAGGCGGCATCGGATACTCGCGCTTGCGCGGGGCTTCAAAAATATTGCCGCGCGCATCGATTTTGGAATTGATGTTCCCCGCTTTGCCGGAGATGCCGACTTCGTATTCGACTTTGTCGTAGTACGCTTCGAGTTCCTCGACACCGAACGGCCAGTCTTCGACCGTGGATCCCTTGGGAATGCGCGCTACACCGTAGCGCCTCGTGGTCTCGCTCACCACTTTAAAATCCCACGGATTGAGCCGCCAACTTTGCGCCCAATAGTGCAACGAAGTACCGCCCACCGCGTTCATCATCGGATGCAGCGGAAAGCGTGGCGAGTACGGCGCTTGGTCGTTGGGGCGATGCGTGGGAATTTCGGTGTTGGCTTTTTGCACCGATTGTGGCCAGCCGCGAAAATTGTTGCGTAGTTCGTCGGGCGCGAAATCGCGCGGCGTGAGCCAGTCGCCGGCTTCAAGGCCGATCACGTTAAGGCCCGCACGCGCGAGCGGCAGCACCGCAACGCCACCAGCGGCACCCAGGCCAATCACCACCACGTCGGTTTTTTTCAGATTAGTGGCCATGGCCACCGCCGCGTTTGCTGAACATGGTGTCGTCGTAGGCCGAATGCCGCGTGGGCTTGGGCGGCTTGCTCATGCTTTGATCATCGACGGAAACCGCCAGACGCAAGCCCGGATAACCGATCAAATCCCAGCCTACAAAATTGGCATTGCCGCCGTAATACGGGTCGCAAAACGTACCCTGTATCGTATGCGCGTGCACCATGCCGAAGAACGCCGCCGAGTTGGGACGAAAGCCCGTGGCCGCATTTTTTTGCAGGTCGGTGAGCACCGCATCCTGATCGGCGGGCTTGAGTTTCACAAACGGCGCACCCTTGGTCGATTGCGCATAGGCGTCGACGGCGGCGAGTCCCGATACATAGGCGGGCTTGCTGCCTGCGAGCGGTCCGGTCAACGCGCGGTCGATGTAGTGCGCCGCGCGCGCTTCCGCTGCACCGGGCCCATTCTCGTCGGTGGGAATCAGACGTGCGCAAATCGCTTCGAGAATGTCGGACTCAGCACCCGTCAGCGTTTCCAGCGCTTCGCGCAGGGGCGCTTTTGCAGTCGTTGTTTGTGCTTGCGCGGCTGGCGTCAATGCGGCAGCGGGCACTACAGCAGCAGCGCCGGCTACACCTACGCGTTTGAACAATTCGCGCCGGCCGGCATTGCTCGGCGCCGTTTTATCTTTGCTCGACATGTGGTCTCCCCGGTTGTGTCTGCGACGCAAACAGTAAGCTTGCAGTGCCGCGCGGTCAAGCGCGGTTCTGGCGTAGTGAGCGAGTGCGACAGCCCCTATAATGCCAAACACATTCGACGCATCGTTCAACAGGGTTTCATCATTCATGTCAGTGAACAGCACAAAAGGCACGACGGCGCTCGTGGCCGAATGGGCGGCGACATTCCGGCTGGACGATGCACCGGCCGAAGTCGTCGAGCGCATGAAAGCGCTGGTACTCGACCACCTGCGTGTAGTGGCCGTCGGCGCGCGTTTGCCGTGGAGCCGCGCCGCACGCAAGCTCGCGTTGGCACTCGGCGGCAAAGCGGAAAGTTCTTTGGTGTTGTGCGGCAGCCGCATCGATGCCGCGCGTGCGGCGTTTGTGAATGGCGCTTATGCGCATGCCTGCGATCTCGATGACACGCATGTCGGTTCGATGCATCACGCCGGCGCATCGATATTGCCGGCGGTGCTGGCGGTGGCCGAGCGCGAAAATTCGGATGGCCGCGCGCTGCTCACCGCCGCGATCATTGGCTACGAAGCATCGCTGCGCATCGGGCTCGCTACACAACCCGCGCTGTTTCAACGCGGCTTCATGGCCACGCCGACATGTGGCGCGATGGGCGCGGCGTTGGCGGTCGGCAAGTTATTGAATTTTAATGCGACCGACATGGCGGGCGCGCTGGGTGCGGCGGGTGCTTATGCCGGCGGGTTGGCGCAGTTTTATCACTCGGGCGGCGTGACTAAACGCTTGAACGGTGCGCGTGGCGCCGAGTCCGGCGTGATGGCGGCGTTGCTGACGCAGGCGGGCATCTGGGGGCCGCGCGACATTCTCGAAGGCGAGGCGGGCTTCTTTCGCGCGTTTTCGGGTGATGCGCACCCTGAAAAAGTCACCGGCGATCTGGGTCTTGGCTTTCACTTGATGGAGGTCAGTACCAAAATTCACGCGGGCGCGGGGCGCTTGCAGGCCACGGTGGATGCCGGCCTGGCGCTCGGTGCGGAAAATAATTTGTTGCCCGTGCAAATCATTGAATGCGAAGTGGGCATCCCGAAAGTGGTGCAAGGGCGGCTCACGCAACTCGATCCGCCTGATTTACAAAGTGCGCAACTGAGCATCCCGTTCAGTCTGGCCATGGCGCTGTCGCTTGGGCGCACACGTGGCGCGCAAGCCGCGCTGCGGCGCGAGGATTACGAAACCGCGCTGGTGGATGCCGAGGTGCGCGCGCTGTCGAATCGCACGCGCTGCGTGCTGGATGCCGAAGTTGAAGCGGGCACCAACACCGAGGAAGTGCCGACACGCGTGACCATCAAACTAACCAGTGGCGCGACTCACGAAATGAAAATCGCGCATCCGCGCGGCAGCCCGCACCGGCGCATGAGTTGGGATGAATTGTCGGCGCTGGTTCGCGACACGGTGGCGGATGCCATGCCTGCCTCGACACTCACCAAAGTGTTGCATTTAGTGGCCGCGCTGGATCGAGATTCGCGGCCGCGTGAAATCATGTCTGCGTACGTTGCCACACCCGAATGGCTTGCCAAGGATCATTAACATGGAAAAACAAATTGCAGTCTTAAGCACCGGTGCCATCGGCAGCAGCATCGGCGCCGATTTATCCAACGCGGGTTACAACGTGTCGCTGATCGATCAGTGGCCCGCGCACGTCGAGGCGATGAAGGCCCACGGGCTGCACGTGAAAATGCCTGACTCCGAATTGCACACCAAAGTGCAGGCGTATCACCTGTGCGAGTTGTCATCGTTGAAGCGCCAATTCGACATTGTGCTGCTGGCAGCCAAATCGCACGACACGCGTTGGCTGTGCGAATTCATCAAGCCGTATTTGAAAGACGACGGCATGATGGTAGGCACGCAAAACGGCATGAACAACGCCGACATTATCGACATCATCGGCAAGCCGCGGGTAGTGGGCTGTGTGCTGGAGCTGTCGGCGGAAGTGTTCACGCCGGGCCTGGTGCAGCGAAATACCGATCCTGCGCATACCTGGATCGGCATCGGTGAATTTGATGGCAGCGTTACACCGCGGCTCACCGAACTCGAACGCTTGTTGAAGCACTCCGCCAAGATTGGCATCACCGATAACATCGAAGGCGCGAAGTGGACCAAGCTCATCAACAGCTCGATGATCCTCGCGCCGTTCGGCGCGCTGGGTTTGTCGTCGTGGCAGGCGGTGGAAATCCCGGAGGTGGTCAATCTGTGCGCGCAGTTGGCGCGCGAGACGATGCGTGTGGGTGCGGCGCATGGTTACCAGATCGAGGCGATTTTCGGCTTGAGTCCCGAAGAATTTCTCGGCCCCGAAGAAAAAATTATCGACAAGCTGCTGCACACCATACTCGGCCACATGGGCAAAAAAGGTTCGCGTACCGCGCGCGGCGTGGTGTTCCAGGATTTTCTGAAAGGCCGCAGAACTGAAACGGATTATTTGAATGGCCACATCGCGCGCAAAGGCCGCGAAAAAAATATTCCGACGCCGGCCAACGACGCGATCGTTGAATTATGCCGGCGTATTGAGCGCGGCGAGTTGAAGCCGGAGCGCGCTAACGTGGAGATCATCTCGAAATTGCTGGACTGATTTCGCCTTGTATGAAAAACTGTTTAAAATCAAATACTACATAATATTCGCTAGCGCGCTACTGAGCCTCGGCAGCGTGTGTGCGCAGGCCGCCGAGCCGTATCCCACGCGGCCCATTCGGCTGGTGGTACCGTTTTTTCCTGGCGGCTCGCCCGACTTGCAAGGCCGCTTGATCGCGGAAAAATTGCGTGCGCGTTTGGGCCAGCCGGTGGTGGTCGACAATCGTGCGGGCGCCAATGGCAGCATCGGTGTGGGTATCGTCGCGCGTGCGCCGGCCGATGGCCACACGCTGCTGATCGCGCCGGTGGGGCCGTGGGTGGTGAACGCGTACCTCTACAAACTGCCGTACGATTTGCGCCATGATTTGTCACCCGTGATTCATGTGTCATCGGTGCCCGCGATACTCGCCGTGCATCCTGGCGTGCCCGCGCAATCGGTGAAAGAGTTGATCGCTCTGGCGCGGCAAAAACCCGGTGAACTCAATTACACCTCCACCGGCATCGGCGGTTTCGGCCATATGTCGGCGGCGTTGTTTTGCGTGATGACGGGTGTCAGCATGACGCACGTGCCGCACAAGAGTGTGGCGGCAGCGCTCACCGATCTCGCCGGCGGCCATGTGCAGGTGTCGTTCAATGTATCATCGACTACTCTGCCGCATGTGAAATCGGGTCGTGTGCGTGCGCTGGCCACCACCGGCAGCACGCGCGCGGAGCATCTGCCGGATATACCGGCGGTCGCGGAGTTCGTGCCGGGCTATGAAAACCAGACGTGGAACGGCATCGGCGTCCCCGCGCTCACGCCGCCGGCGGTGATCGAACGGCTCAATCGCGAGATCGGTGTCATACTGCAAACGGTTGCAATGAAGGATGCTGCTCGTGTGGAGGCCTACACCATCGTCGGCGGCACGCCGGCGCAATTCGGCGCGTACCTGAAGAGCGAGCACGCCAAGTTTGCCAAGCTGGTGAAGGACGCCGGGATCAAGAGTGCGGAATAAAATATGCGCGAGAATGACAGAGGATAGTTGGTAGGTTGGGTTGAGCTTGCGAACCCCAACGTTCGTGGTGACGGTGCGTTAATGTTGGGGTTCCTGCGTCACCTCAACCTACGGAATTTTTGCCGCGGGTGAACGCAGATTTTGAACGGGGTTATCTGTGAAAATCTGCGTTAGTCTGCGTCAAAAAGTATTTGAAATTTAAGGATGCTCATGCGTAATCTGGTAGTGATTCTATTGGCACTTTGCGTCACACACACGACAGCACAAAACTACCCCCAGCGCCCCGTGCGCATGGTGGTAGCCGTAGCCGCCGGTGGCAGCACCGACATCATGGGCCGCATCGTCGCGGCAAAACTCGGCGAGCGCATCGGCCAGCAGGTGGTGGTCGATAATCGTCCCGGCGGCAGCAGTATTATCGGTTCGGATATCGTGGCCAAGGCGCAGCCGGATGGACATACGCTGCTGATGGCCAGCGGTTCGTTCGGCACCATCAGCAGTCTCTTCAACAAATTGCCGTTTGATCTGGAGAAAGATTTTGCGCCGGTATCTCTGCTCGCCACGTCACCCTATGTGCTGGTGGTGCAACCCTCGCTGCCGATTAAAAGTGTCAGCGATCTCGCAGCCTACGGCAAAGCCAATCCCGGCAAACTCAATTACGCCGGCTCCACGCCGGGTTCGCTGCAGCGTCTGGCGGGCGAGTTGTTAAAACGCAGCGCGGGTTTCGATATGACCTATGTGCCGTACAAAGGCACCGGTCAATTGATGCCGGATTTGTTGGGCGGCCGGCTGCATGTGGCGTTCGACAACGTGTTGATACTCACGCCGTACATTCGCAGCAACACGCTGCGAGCCATCGGCGTCACCAGTTCGAAGCGCTCGGTGCTGTTTCCGGAGTTGCCCACACTCGCGGAAACAGGTGTGCCGGGCTTTCACGCGGTCGGCTGGTTCGGTATTTTTTCCACCGGTAAAACGCCGCAAGCGGTGGTGGATAAATTAAACGTGGCGCTGGTTTCAATTATGAAAGAGCCGGATATGCGCGAGCGTTTGATCGCGCAAGGTGCGGAGCCGCTGGGTGGATCGGCCGCTGATTTGCGCAAATATCTTGCCGGCGAAATATCCAAATGGGGTAAAGTGATACGCGACGCGGGCATCAAAGCGGAATAACGTAAGTATTTGATTTTATTGAGATTTTTATAATGAAGCTACGGCTAACTTTCGCGGCAGTACTGTGCATGGCCTGCGCTGTGTGTGCGGCGTGCGCGTACGCGCAGGGGCAATATCCCGTGCGTCCGGTGCAAGTCATCATCGCCTATCCGCCCGGCGGCGCGGTCGATGTGATGGCGCGCAATTTGGTCAACACGATTCAGCTGCAAATGAACCAACAGTTCGTGGTGGTGAATCGCGATGGCGCATCGGGCACGATTGGTTTCGGCGTGCTGGCCAATGCGACGGCCGACGGCTATACGCTGGGCGCAGGGCCGACCACGCCGATGTCGATCGCGCCGCATTTGATGAAGAATCTGAAGTATGGCGTTGACTCGTTCGAGTACATCTGTCAGTCGTTTGAAAACGTGTTTACCATTTCCGTTCCGCAGGAGTCGCCTTTCAGGAATTTGAACGATCTACTGACAGCAGCGAAGGAAAACCCCGGCACACTGACCTGGGGCAGCGGTGGCGTGGGCACGGTACCGCAGTTGATCGTATCCAACCTCGCATTGCGTTCGAAGCTCGCGATGACAGGCGTGTCGTACCGTGGTGAGGCGCCCATCTTGCTGGATTTGATCGCGGGGCGCCTTTCCTTCGGCGCACCGAGTGTGTCGCTGGCGTCCGGGCGCAATCTGCGCGTGCTGGCGGTGTTCGCCGACACGCGGCATGTGACGTTTCCCGACGCGCCGACGTTCAAGGAACTCGGCCTGCCCTCGATGCCGCCCGGTCTCAATGGTTTGTTCGCGCCCAAAGGTACGCCGCCCGCCGTACTCAAGCGGCTTGAGAACGCGTGTGAAAAGGCCGTGCAGTCGGAATCATTTATCAAGACGGCCAAGCTGCTGCATGCACAAATCGCGTACCTCGGTAGCGCGGCGTTTCGCGCGCGAGCGATTGAAGATTACCGCTACAAGGGCGAGTTGATTCGCGAACTCGATTTGCGCATGCAGTAAGCGCCTCAGTTGCCAGTGAGTCGCTCGTAAGTAAGTCGTAAGTAAGTCGCCATAGTGCAGAACTCGTACGCGCCGGCTTGTGGCGCCGCGCGAAAATCTGCCCGTATCTTTCACCCGAGTTTCGATAACACAAACCATGAGTGATTTTTCAAGACTATTAAACCCCCGCGGCGTCGCCATTGTCGGTGCCACCGAAGATACCATCCGCGCGGGCGGGCAGGCGCTGGATGCGATCACGCGTCACAAATACGCGGGTGGCATATTTCCGGTAAACCCGAATTACGATACGCTCGGCGCGTTGCGTTGCTATCGCAGCGTCGCTGACGTCGATCAGCCGTGCGATGTGGTGGTGATTGCCATCCCCGCGAAACATGTGCCCGGCATCATCGAACAGTGTGGTGCCAAAGGCATTCCGTTTGCCATTGTGCTCGGCGGCGGCTTTCGCGAAGTGGGTGCCGAAGGCATGGCGAATGAAGCAGCCATGCTCGCCGCTGCAAAAAAAGGCAGGGTGCGAATCCTTGGGCCGAACTGCCTGGGCTTGGTCAACGTGCATCAACAAGTGTTTGCGGGCTTCGGCAGCATTACCAAGCCGCCCAATCTTAAGCCGGGGCCGGTGTCTGCGGTGATTCAAAGCGGGGGTTTCGGCAACAGCGTGGTGATTCAAACCGCGGCGGCACGCGTGGGTTTTCGTTACGTGGTGGCGAGTGGCAACGAAAGCGATATCAAGGCGCCGGAGTTGATCAACGCGTTTGTTGATGATCCGGAAACCAAGGTGATACTCGCCTATCTCGAAGGGGTGGCTGATGGCCGCGGCTTGATGGCAGCGGCGCGGCGCGCGATGGCGGCGGGCAAACCGGTGATCGTGTTGAAAGCCGGCAACACGCAACAGGGCCGGCGTGCGGCGGCTTCGCACACCGCCAATCTCACCAGCAGCTACGATGTGTTTCGCGCGGCGCTCAAGCAATGCGGCGTGATCGAAGTGCAGGATACGCACGAAGCCGGCGACTACGCACAATGCTTCGCAGCGGGGCGGCTCGCGCACGGACGCAACGTGGTGGTGATGGGCGGCTCCGGCGGTTCGGCGGTGGCGTTTTCGGATGCGGCGGATGAAGTGAATCTCAAACTCACGCCGCTGTCGGACAAAACCATGGCGGTGCTACGCGAGAATTTACCGCGTGTGGCCTCGCTGGAAAACCCGGTCGATTATGCCGCGGGGTTTATCAGTGATAAAAACGCGCCGAAATACGAGCGCGCACTCGAGGCCGTGCTCGCCGACCCCGAGGTGCACATGGTGGGGATGCTGCTGGCCACATCGACCGGCCGCACCATGTTCAATGGCGTCGGCGGCGTGGCGAAGGTTTTGAAAAAAACCGACAAGCCGATCATGCTGTTCTGCTCCATCCCGTATGAGGCAGGGCCGGAGGGCTTCGATATCATCGAGGCGCAAGGTATTCCGATGCAGCCCTCGCCGCGCCGCGTCGCCTACGCGATGGGCAAGCTCGCGGACTATACCGAGGCGTTGAAACATCGCGAACGCATTTGCAATCCGCCGCAGCCCAAGCCACACTCGCTGCCGCCGCTGCCCGCGGGTGCCGCGACCCTCGACGAGTTTGAGAGCAAAAATGTGCTGCGCGCGTTTGGCGTGCCGGTGACGAATGACGTGTTGATGAAAGCCGGCGCTGACGCACCTGGAAGGCTGCACTTTCCCTTAGCAGTGAAAGTAGTATCGCGCGACATTGCGCACAAATCCGACATTGGGGGTGTGCGCCTAAACGTGCAGGACAATGCGGAACTCGAACTAGTTATTGCCGAAGTAATTGCCAACGCCAAGCGCGCGGTGCCCAATGTCCATATCGCCGGCACGCTGGTGTCGGAAATGATCACCGATGGTTTGGAAACCATCGTCGGCGTGGTCAACGACGCGTGCTTCGGCCCGGTGGTGGCGTTCGGTCTCGGCGGCATACTCGCCGAGACCATACGTGATGTGACCTATCGCGTGGCACCGTTCGACAAGATCGAAGCGTTGTCCATGATTCGCGAAATTCGCGGCGCGAAATTATTCGATGGTGTGCGCGGGCAACCGGCGCGCGATGTCGATGCGCTCGCCGATTTGCTGGTGGCCGTGGGCGACATGGCGTGGCTGATGCGTGACCGGATAGCGGAGATGGACATCAACCCGGTGCTGCTGCGGCCCGCGGGTCAAGGCGTGGTTGCGGTGGATGCGCTGCTGGTGCTGAAGTAATTCGCTGTTTCAATACGGTTGAGGGAGGCTCACCATGGCTACCGGTGAAATCACCTTGCTCGGCGTGGGAGATGTCGGGCCCATTCATGAACCGGTAGATGCGTACAGCATGTTGGCGCGTCCCGCGCTGGCTGCTGCCGACATCCGCTTCGGCCAATGCGAGCGTGTGTATTCCGAACGCGGTGCGCTGCAAGTGCATTCAGGCGGCGCGCACAGCCGCGTGCGGCCGCAGATGGCGTCGGTGTTCAGCGACTGCGGTTTTGATGTGGTGTCGGTGGCGAGCAATCACGCGATGGATTGGGGCGAGGACGCGTTGCTCGATACCCTTGCGTTGTTCAAGAAAAAAGGCATCAAGACCATCGGCGCGGGGCGCAATCTTGCCGAGGCACGGCGGCCGGCGATTATCGAGAAAAATGGCGTGCGCGTGGCGTTTCTCGCGTACTGCTCGATACTCAACGAAGGCTATTGCGCGGGGCCGAACAGCGCGGGCATCGCACCGCTGCGCGCGCACACCTACTACGAAGCGGTCGATTACCAAGCCGGCGTGCCGCCGCGGGTGGTGACCGTGCCCTATGAAGAAGACTTGGCCGCAATGCTCGACGACATCAAGGCCGCAAAGCAAAACGTCGACGCGGTAGTGCTGTCATTGCACTGGGGCATCCACTTCGTGCCGCGCCTCATCGCCGACTATCAGGTAACGTGCGCGAAAGCGGCGTTTGCCGCCGGCGCGGATTTGATACTGGGGCATCATGCGCACACGCCCAAAGCCATCGGTGTGTATGGTAACAATAGCGGCAAAACATGTTTCTATAGTTTGAGCAATTTCATCATGTCGTCTACCGCCAAGAGTGCAGCAAGTGCTGCGGCCTTCGAGAAAAAATATGGCGTGAAACTCGATCCCGATTACCCGCATCTTGCTTACGGCGAAGATGCTAAACGCAGCTTGATTGCGAAAGCGGTGATCACCAAATCCGGTGTGCAGAAAACGTCATTTCTGCCGGTGCTGATCGACAAACAACTGCGTCCTGAAGTGTTGAAACGCGACGACGCGCGATTCGATGACGCAGTGCGCTTTATGAACTGGGTGTCGGAGGATTTCGATCATAAGTTTGTGCTCGAAGGTGATGAGGTGAGCGTAACATTGTAGGATGAGTGGAACCCATCGTCGCGGAAAACGCATGCACGCGAAGGGCGGGTTGCGCTACGCCTGTCCTGAGCTTAGTCGAAGGGCTCCACCCACCCGATATAAATTGTCACGTAACCGCTAAGGAAGTCATTCATGTTCACCCGCATCGACCACGTGATGATTTGCGTACCTAATCTGCAGCAA
>JAYUAH010000082.1:0-6033 GCA_043741415.1 Betaproteobacteria bacterium | reverse complement strand
CATCGAGGCCCAGCCTGGCGAGATCGGTGAAATCGGCACCCGCGGTGCGCTGCTGATGCTGGGTTACTTCAACAATCAAACCGCGACGGAAAATTCGTTCAACGCCGATGGCTGGTTTCTCAGTGGCGACTTGGGCCGCATGGACGAACTCGGCAATTTGCAAATCGTCGGCCGCAAGAAAGATTTGATTATTCGCGGCGGGCACAACATCCATCCGTCGCGCATCGAAAATCTCGCGTTGAAGCACCCGGCGGTGTTGAAGGCGGCGGCGTATCCGGTGGCTGATCAGCGCCTGGGCGAGCGCGTGTGTTTGGCGATTATCCTGCGCGACGGCGTCACCATCGAGGCCGAGCAGTTGCTGGCGCATTTGAATGAGGCGGGACTGTCCAAATACGACATGCCGGAATTTTTTATACGCATGGATGCGTTTCCGCTCACCGCCAGCGGCAAAATCTTGAAGCGCGAGTTGGTGGAGTGGACCAAGACCGGAAAAATCGCACTCACACCGGTGCGCTGGGTGGCTCCAGAAAAAAGGAGTGCTTGAATGGCAATTGAACTGACGCGCGTTGACGAATTCGCGCTGATTACCCTGAACCGTCCCGATGCATTAAATGCGCTTTCCATCGGACTGATTCACGATCTCGGCGCGCGCATCGATGAAGTGGCGAACAGCGACGCACGCGCATTGATCATCACTGGCGCGGGTGCAAAAGCGTTCTGCGCCGGTGCCGATATCAAGGAGTTGATGGGCCGCGGACTGATGGCGCAAAAGCAGGGCGGTGAATTCGGGCAAGCGACGTTCGCTAAACTCGATACGTTGCCCATACCCTCGGTGGCGGTGATCAACGGCTACGCGTTTGGCGGTGGCATGGAACTCGCACTCGCCTGCACATTCCGGCTCGCTACGCGCAATGCCAAGATGGGCACGCCCGAAGTCAAGCTAGGCCTGATTCCCGGCTATGGCGGCACGCAGCGTTTACCACGCGTGGTGGGCGAAGCGCGCGCGCTGGAAATGGTGATGACCGGCCGCACGGTGGATGCCGAAGAAGCGCTGCGCATCGGTTTGGTCAGCCGCTTGGTCGAGGGCGATGCAGTGGCTGCCGGTATCGCGTTTGCACGCGAGTTTTCGGGCTACAGTTTGCCGGTGCTTAATTTTGCGCGCGACGCAGTCAAGCGCGCGAGTGAAACACCGTTGCACGAAGGCCTCAAGATTGAAGCCGATCTGGCGACGCTGGCCTTTCAGACGCAGGACGCAGTCGAAGGCATGTCCGCGTTTGCCGAAAAGCGCAAAGCGCAGTTCAAAGACAAGTGATAGGGTGTTGTAGGATGGGTGGAGCGCAGCGTAACCCATCATCCGCACGGGACAATACCGCGATGGGTTGTGCTGCGCTCCACCCATCCTGCGATTTCGTGGTTGAGAGGTTTTCGATTTGAATGCAAACAAAGTGATCGTCGTCACCGGTGCAAGCCGCGGCATCGGTGCAACCATCGCGTTGGAACTGGCAACGCGCGGTTTTACCGTGGGCTGCCTCACGCGCACGGGCGCGGGGCCGGAGGTTGTTGTGCCTGCCGAACTCGCGTCGCGTTTCATCAACACCCAATGCGACGTCACCGACGAAGCCAGCGTGAAGCAAGCGCTGGCCACGGTCGCGGCCAAAGCCGGCGCGATCCACGGCATTGTCAACAACGCGGGCATCCACCTCGATGCACCGAGCGACAAACTCACACTCGATGTTTATAACCAGGTGATGAACACCAATGCCACGGCGGTGTTTACTGCGTGCCGCGAGGTGTATCCGCATCTGGTCAAAGCGGGCGGCGGCATCATTGTCAACATCGGTTCGTTCTTCGACAAAATCGGTGTCAAGCGCAACGTCGCCTACTGCGCATCGAAAGCGGCGGTGGGCGCGATCACGCGCTGTCTCGCAGTGGAGTGGGCGGGCAAAGGCATACGCGTGCTCGATGTGGCGCCGGGTTACATCGAAACCGATTTGAATCGCGATGCGTTTGCCGGGCCGCTGCGCGAATTTCTCGCCAAGCGCATTCCCGGCGGCAAACACGGTACGCCACAGGATATTGCGCGGCTGGTGGCGGCGATTTTTTGCGAAGACATTCCGTTTCTGAATGGCGAGACCATTTATATCGATGGCGGACAAGGCATTGCCCACTAATCAGTTTTATTGTAAGTATTTGATTTTAAATAATATTTTGTAAGGCCGCTGATGAAGGTTTTTGAGCGTATCGATGCCAGTGTCATGTTCAGCGACGAAGAGCGCATACTGATCGACGCCGTGCGTGCACTCGCGCGCGACGAGATCGCGCCGCGCGCAGCCGCGTATGACCGCAGCGGCGAATTCCCGTGGGACAACGTCAAAGCGATCAACGCGCTGGGTCTGAACGCGATGTTCGTGCCCGAAGCCTACGGCGGCGCGCAGCTATCGTATGCCGCGTATCTCGAATGCGTGCGCGAAATCAGCAAGGCGTGTGCGTCGACCGGCGTGATCTGGGCGACGAATTTTCACGCGATGAAACCGCTGGTCGATTGGGGCAACGAAGAACAGAAAAAGCGATTGCTGCCAAAACTCGCGGCGGGCGCGCTCGCGTCACTGGTGATTACCGAACCCACGGCGGGTTCCGATGCGACGGGTATGAAGACCTCGTTCAAGCCCGACGGCAACGACATCATTGTCAACGGCTCCAAGACGTTTATCACCAACGGCGCGCACGCCGATCTGCTGCTGGTATTCGGCAAGTGGAGTGAGATTGAAGACAGCAAAGCGTCGATCTCCGTGCTGATCATGGAAAAAGGCACGCCAGGATTGAAGGTGGTACGCGAAGAAGACAAAATGGGCTTGCGCGCTTCCAGCACCGCAACGCTCGCGTTCGACAACTGCCGCGTGCGGCGTGCAAATCTGTTGTGCAATCCGGGTGATGGCCTGAAAATTTTGCTCGCATCACTCAACAAATCGCGTCCCAGCGTCGCCGCCCACGCACTGGGCATTGCGCGCGGCGCGTTTGAAGACGCGGTGAATTACATCAACGAGCGCAAGCAGTCCGGTCGCAAGATCATCGAATTTCAGGGCATCCAATTCATGCTCGCCGATATGGCCACCGATCTCGCACAGTGCGAAGTGTGGCTGTGGCACGTGGCACGCATGGTCGATGCCGGCGCGAATGATTTCGGCGTTGAGTCATCCATGCTGAAAATGCGCGCCTCGGATATCGCCATGCGCATTACCACCGATGCGCTGCAACTGCACGGCGGTTACGGCTACATCAAGGATTTTCGTGCAGAGCGGTTGATGCGCGATGCGAAAATCACGCAGATTTGGGAAGGCACCAATCAGATTCACCGGCAGTTGATCGGGCGGAGTTTTTTGAAAAAGAATTAACCGCAGACCAACGCAGATGACTTCAACGGCTTTTAGCCACAGAGGACACAGAGGAAAGCCAAGAGGGGTTCTCCGTGAACTCTGTGTCCTCTGTGGCAAGGATTTTCGACCTTGTTTGTATCGGTGTAAATCTGTGGCTAAAAAAGGTTTTTACGTATGCAAGAAATAAAAACCGTGGGCGTCGCAGGCAGCGGCACGATGGGCGCAGGCATTGCCATCGTTGCGGCGCGCGCGGGTTTCAAAACAATCGTGTTCGATTTGCAGCAGACGTCGCTGGATCGTGCGCGCAAGCAGACCGAAGGTTTTTTTGCGAAATCGGTCGAGCGTAAAAAGCTCACGCAAGATCAGGTCGATAGCATACTCGCCAATCTTACGAGCACAACGCGCATCGAAGACCTGGCCGCGTGCGACATCGTGATCGAAGCGGTGTTCGAGAATCTCAAAGTGAAGCACGAGCTGCTGGGCAAACTCAACGCGGTGTGTACACCCGAAACGATATTCGCATCGAATACCTCCACGCTGTCGATCACTGAGATTGCCGCCGGCTCCGGCCGCGATGAAAAATTCGTCGGCATGCATTTTTGTTTGCCGGCGCAGTTGATGAAACTGGTGGAAATGTCGCCGGGCCTGCGCACCAGCGACGAAATTTTCCACGCCGCGTGGGATTTCTGCAAGGCACTGGGGCAGATACCGGTGAAGACCAAAGACAATCCCGGCTTCATCCTTAATTATTTTCTGGTGCCGTTTAACAACGACGCGATACGTCTCGTGGAAGCCGGAGTGGCCGAGCCCGCGGACATTGATCGCGCGATCAAGGTGGGGCTGGGTTATCCGATGGGGCCGCTGGAGTTGCTTGATCTGGTGGGCCTCGATACGCATTTGCTGGTGGCCGAGGCACTGTACTCATCGACGCACGAGCCACGCGCCGCCGTGCCCGCGCTGGTCAAGCGCATGATTGCGGCCGGGCAGTTGGGCCGCAAGACGGGGCGGGGTTTTTACGAATATAAAACCAACGCGATGTTCGGGGGCTGAGATGAATTATTCCGTGATCAATAGCGGTAACAGCGCGGGCTTCAGCGATGACGATGCGTTGTTGCAGAACGCATCGCGCAGCGGCGACGTGGTGGTGCTCCTCGGCTTTGACGCGGGCGAGTCATACGCCGCGTTGCGCGACGCGGTGAAGAAAACCGCAGTGCTGATTGAGTTGAACGGCGAGTGCCTGGGCGTGCACACGGGCGAGAGCCGTGGCGACGAAGGCAGCAATGTGCTGGGCTTCGCGCGCTTTCGCTTGGGATCGGCGGCGCCGACGAATCTGGTGGAGCTGGTGCGCCAGCCGCGCACCAGTGAAGCAGCCATCGCCGCAGCGAAAGCCGTGTTCGAATCGGCGGGTTTGCAGGTGGCGGTGTGCGGCGATTTTTCGGGACGTATTATCGATCGCCTCGTGCGCCCGTATTTCAACGCGGCGTTGACGCGTCTCGATGAAGGTCTTGCCACGGCGGACGATCTCGATACCACGTTAAAGTTGGGACTCGGCTATCCCGAAGGCCCGATTTCATTGCTCGAGCGCACAGGGCTCGAGTATCACTTTGAAGTGACGCAGGATTTGTTCGAGGCGTATGGTGAAGCGGCCTATGCGCCGGCGCGGCGTGCGCGTGTGGCACATGCGCGCGCGCTGGTGCTGCAGGAGGTGAAGGTGCAAAACGAGTTGCCGTTTCCCCAGAATTCCGCGAGCAGCGATTAATCCATGGCCGATATCAACAAGCTGCAACCGCTCGCCGGCATCCGCGTCCTGGATTTCAGCACGCTGTTGCCGGGGCCGCTGGCGACGTTGATCCTCGCCGAAGCCGGTGCCGAGGTGATCAAAATCGAGCGTCCGGGGCGCGGCGACGAGATGCGTTCGTACCTGCCCAAGTTCGGCGCTGACAGCGTCAACTTTGCGATGCTCAATCGCGGCAAGAAAAGCCTCGCAGTTGACCTCAAGGACGCGAAGGTGCGCGAGCAACTGCTGCCGTTGATTCAGGAAGCCGATGTGGTGGTCGAGCAATTCCGCCCTGGCGTGATGGACCGTCTCGGCCTCGGTTACGATGCATTGAATGCCATCAATCCACGCATCATTTATTGCGCCATCACCGGTTATGGCCAGAGCGGCCCGCGCGCGGAAGTAGCAGCGCACGACCTCAATTACGTCGCCGAATCCGGCATGCTCTCGCTCGCCGCAGGCGAAGATGGCGCGCCCATCGTGCCGCCGGCTTTGATCGCCGACATCGGCGGCGGCACTTATCCGGCGGTGATCAACATTCTGCTCGCGCTGCGCGCACGTGACGCCAGCGGCAAAGGTTGCAAACTCGACATCGCCATGGGCGACAACCTGTTTACCTTTTTGTATTGGGCGATGGGCAACGGTCTTGCAGCAGGCGAATGGCCCAAGCCCGGCGGCGAGTTGGTGACCGGTGGCAGTCCGCGATTTTTTATTTACCGTACGCGCGACGACAAGTTCATTGCCGCCGCGCCGCTTGAACAAAAGTTCTGGGAAAATTTTTGCGAGGCGATTCAACTCGATGTGCAATTTCGTGAAGACGCGAAGGATGCGGCAGCCACCAAACGCGCCGTCGCGCAGCGCCTGCGCGAAAAAACGGCGGCG
>JAYUAH010000081.1:0-13797 GCA_043741415.1 Betaproteobacteria bacterium | reverse complement strand
GTTGGAATCAAGTTAAGGGCATTGGAACCAGCGCATTCGCGATCGCGTAATTATTTATTTTGGCCTAGACCGGAATTCACGCTGCCATTAGCACTTTTCGCCTATTGCAATGCCGGGCGCTGGGACACATAATTTGATCACAACGGAACCGTACAACGTACTTACGAGGCGCATCGGCACCATAGATGCGAATTAGATCGGGTACATGATTTGAGATTCGATTCGAGATTTCTTGGATTCAAAATCGCCGGGCTAAAAAAGGGAAGTTATTATGCGCGCGAAACGTCATCTACGTAACTTTGTTGTTCCGTTCGTATTGTTGTTGGGTGTGGGCGCCCTGGGTTATGCCGACGGGGACGAGCCTAGAGGCTTTCACGGCATGTTGCTGTCCCGCAATGACAGTGGATTTGCCGCGACATTCAGCACCAGCGGTTCGATCGACACCAACAATCCGTTTTTCAAGAGCATCGGTAGCAACGGGCGCACGTGTAACTCCTGTCACCAGCCCGACCAGGGTTGGAGCGTGACGCCCAAAGCCATTGAGGCGCGCTTTCGTGCCACGGCGGGGACAGACCCGATATTTCGCTTGAATGACGGGGCCAATTCACCCGGCGCCGACGTGTCCACCGTCGCCGCGCGCCGTACTGCGTATAGCATGTTGCTGACCAAAGGTCTGATCAGGGTCGGTAACGGCGTGCCCGCCAATGCGGAGTTCGAACTGATTGCAGTAGATGATCCTTACGGCTTTGCAAGTGCGACGGAGTTGTCGCTATTTCGCCGACCGTTACCCACTGCTAATCTGAAATTTCTGAGCACGGTGATGTGGGACGCACGCGAGACGTTCAAGGATGCACTGGCCACCGACACCTGTGTGTTCACGCCTGCCGGCGTAGCCACCAGCAACTGTTTCGCTACCGTCCATTTTGATTTGTTACATCAAGCGAATAGCGCTACCGAAGGCCACGCACAATCAGCCCGTCCGCTGACCAGCGCCGAGCGTGAAGCCATCGTACAATTCCAGAACCAGCTTTTTACAGCGCAAGTTGTTGATTCTCGGGCCGGGAATCTCACGGCACACGGCGCACGGGGCGGCCCCAAGCATGCCGTCGAGCAGGCATTTTATTTTGGTATCAACGATGTCGTGTCAGGCGACTACCGTACGCGTGCGCCGTTCACGCCGGTGGTGTTTAACCTCTACGACACCTGGGCCGGTGTCGGCGCTGACTACGACGAAGATCTCAGCGTCGGCCGCGCGCGTCGCGCAGTGGCGCGCGGTCAGGCGCTGTTCAATACCAAACCCATCGAGATTGTCGGGGTGAAAGGACTGAACGACGATCTGGGCGTTGCGCGCCTTGCCGGTACTTGCACCACCTGCCACGACACGCCGAACGCCGGCAATCACTCTATCCCGGCGCCGCTCGATATCGGCTTAACCGACGCGTCACGGCGTACGCCGGATATGCCGTTGTACACCCTGCGCAACAAAACCACCGGCGCCACCATCCAGAGCACCGACCCCGGTCGCGCGCTCTTGACCGGTAAATGGAAAGACATCGGTCGTTTCAAGGGCCCGGTGCTGCGCGGGCTGGCGGCACGCGCGCCATACTTTCACAATGGCTTTGCCAAAACGCTGAACGAGGCGGTCGATTTCTACGATACGCGCTTTGGCATCGGATTGACCGACCGCGAGAAACACGATTTGGTGGCCTTTCTGAAAACGCTTTAAGCGCGCCGGCGCCACAGCGGCTTGAATGTCTGCTCTAATTTCGACTGGCATTCGGCACGAACAGCGAGACGCCGCCTATCTTATAGGCGGCGATGCTGCGTTGCCCGTCGGGTGCTAACAGCCAGTCTATAAACGCTTGCGCCAGTTCCTGTTTGACGTGCGCGTGCCGCGTGGGATTTACCAGCATCACGCCGTACTGATTGAACAAGCGCTGATCGCCTTCGACCAGCACCGCGAGTTCACCGCGATTTTTAAACGACAGCCACGTGCCGCGATCGGTGAACACATAGGCGTTCATCGCCGATGCCGTGTTGAGTGTCGGCCCCATGCCGGCGCCGGTTTCGCGATACCACGTGCCCCTGCCCGTTTGCGGATCGATGTTCGCGGCTTTCCACAAACGCAACTCGGCGGCATGCGTACCGCTTTTGTCGGCGCGCGACGCGAAGGGTACTTTGGCAGCAGCGATTTTTTGGTAGGCGGCAATAATGTCTCTGCCGCCCGCGATTTTGGCGGGATCACTGCTCGGGCCCACCAAAACGAAATCGTTGTACATCACTTCAAAACGCTGCACGCCGAATCCGTCGGCAATAAATTTTGCTTCGGCTTCTGGATCATGCACCAACACCACATCGGCATCACCGCGCCGCGCCATGTCGAGCGCTTGCCCGGTACCCAGCGCAACCACGCGCACCTGAATACCGCTTTTCTTTTCGAACAACGGCAGCAAATATTTAAACAATCCCGATTGCTCGGTCGAAGTGGTCGAGGCCACAGTAATAAATTTATGCTGTGCGAGTGCCGGAACCGCGATTAGCATGGAAATACATAAGGATTTGATTATAAACAATAATTTCATGGCGTCGCGCAACCACTAAGGCAGCTCGCCGCGCAGAAAATCAATCGCTGCGGGCGCTTGCGGCTGTTTGAAAAACGCGTCGACGGCCGCACGTTCGACCAGGCGCCCTTCGCTCAAAAACAAAACTTCATCGGCGAGCCGCCGCGCTTGTCCAAGGCTGTGCGTGGTCATGATGATTTTGGTGCCGCTGGCGTGGATCGCGCTGATGATGCTTTCGATGTTGCGCGTAGCATTGGGATCGAGGTTCGCGGTGGGCTCATCCAGAAACAACACTTCGGGCGCCAACGCCCACGCGCGCGCGAGCGCGAGCCGCTGCTGCTCGCCGCCCGACAGCACTCTAGCCGGACGCTCGGCGAGGTGCGTCATGGCGACGGCTTCCAACATCGCCTGCGCACGCCGCCTGCACTCACTGGCATCATTGCCCGCGAGGTTGAGCGCGTACACCACATTCGCCATCACCGAGCGGCGCAACAACACGGGGCGCTGGAATACCATGGCTTGTCCGCGCGCGCGCCGCACCGTTCGTGCTGGCGTATCGTGATTCCACGTGACGTACCCCGTGGTGGGCTTCAACAAGCCGTGGCACAGGCGCATCAACACGCTCTTGCCGGCGCCGTTCGGGCCGAGGATGACGGTGCGCGTGCCTGCGATGATGTCGCAAGAGATGGCATGAATGATCTCGCGGCCGTTCGCGGCAAAGCTCACATTGTTCAGAGTGAGGGGCAGCATGCTCATCAGCCGTAGTAGCGCTGCGCGCTCAATTTCACCCAGTGTGCGAGCAGATTCAGGCCGATGACCAGCGCCAGCAGCACCATGCCCAACCCCAGCGCCAGCGGTAAATCGCCCTTGCTGGTTTCCAGCGCGATGGCGGTGGTCATCACGCGCGTGACGCCGTCGATGTTGCCGCCAACGATCATCACCGCGCCGACTTCCGCCGCGGCGCGGCCAAAACCCGCCAGCAATGCCGTCATTAACGCAAAGCGCGTGTCCCATAACAGCGTGAACGCCGCGTCCACGGTGCTGGCGCCGAGCGAGCGCAGTTGCTCTTCGTATTCCAGCCACGCATCTTCGATCACCTGCCGCGTCAGAGCCGCCACAATCGGCGTCACCAGCACCGCTTGCGCGATGACCATCGCCGTCGGCGTAAACAACAAGCCGAAGTCGCCCAGCGGCCCGGCGCGCGACAGCAAGAGATAAATCAGCAAACCCACCACTACCGGCGGCAATCCCATCAGTGCATTGAGCACCGCCACCACCGCCTGCCGCCCTGGAAAGCGGGCTATTGCGAGCATGGCGCCGGCTGGCAATCCGACCAGCGCCGCAATCAGCACCGCGGCAAAACTTATTTTTACACTGAGTGCAACAATAGCGATCAGGTTCGCATCAGCACTGACGATCAGGTGTGTGGCCGCGCCCAGCGCCTGCGAGATATCATTCATGATGAGGCGCTTATTTTAGACGATCACGGCGCTGCGCATAAATGCGATGCATTGGCAACGCGGCAGTGCAGCCCAGAGTGCCTTCGGATGACGGATGGTCCAGCGATCCGATTACCGATTAAGGGCAGCGGCGTCCTGCTAGCGGTCGGGACGATACGCCATCGCTACCAAATGCAACGCTTCTGGTGACGGGTATGGCAGCGGTCATGGCAACGGATGTGCCGGTTATTGAACACGGCCTACTTTTTCTTTTCAACTGTCGAAACTGGGTTGATGCCCTTTTCCTTCTTGTAGCGTTCTGCCGCGCGATCCATGTATTTTTCCTCCAGCTCGCGCGCCTTTTTTACGGCATCGGCGGCTTTCGCCTTGGCCTCGTCGGCCTTGGCCTGCTGTTCTTCGGTCAACGGTGGCGGTGGCGGCAATTTTGCATAGGCCATGCCCACCGCAGCGCCGACCAGCAGCGCTGGAATCCACTTCCAGATTTTCGGTGCGTTCATCACATTCCCCTGCGTTGTGGTTAAACGCTCTTGGATTTAACCACTTCGTTGTACCAAATTTCGTGGTGCTCTTTCGCCCAGGTTTCATCGACCTCACCTTTGCGCATGGCCTGATACGCGCCCTCCATGCCGATGGTGCCCAGATAAAGATGCCCCAGAAACATCGTCGTAAACAACACCGCCGTCACCGCATGAATCACGTTCATCAGTTGCATCAGCTCACGGCCCTGCGCAAAATTCGGAAAATCAAGCACAAATCCTGTCACGCTGGCGACAATACCCAGCACAAACACACCGCCCCAAAACCAGAGCTTTTCACCGACATTGTAGCGGCCCGAGGGGATGTGCTCGCCCGGCGCCCGCCCCCCCAACTTGGCGAGCCATTTGAAATCATAGGCTCTGGGCAGGTTGTCTTTGATGAACGTGAAAATCATCAGTATCACGCCGATGGCGAATATCGGCCCGACAAAATTGTGCAGGTTTTTGCACAGCGTCGCCAGCCACGAAAAGAGCATGCGCCCGAATATCGGCATCAACACATATTTTCCAAACATCATGGTCAAGCCGGAAATCGCCAGCACGCAAAAGCTGATGGCCACCGTCCAGTGCACGCTGCGCTGCCAATAGTTAAAGCGTGCGACCATGCGCCCGGTGGGCTTTTCTTTAAGCTTGATGGCACCCTTGCGCCAATAGTAAAGCCCTATCAGCACGGGCACGATGCCCAGCAGCCAGCCGCCGTAATAGGTGAATACCCGTCGCGTCTGACGCCAGGTTTCGCCACCGGATTGCACCAGCACATTCGTTTCCACCCCGCGCACTTGCGTGGTCTGGTACGGGCTCTCACCGCCGCGAACTTCACGCCACACCGGCGCATTGTTTCCCGGCTGCGTGAGCTTGCGCTGCGCTTGCGCTTGTGCGCTGCTGTTATCCGGAGCTTGCGCATGGGCCGTGCCACTCAGTGTCGCGGCAACCAGCACACAGGCCAGCCATCGCAACAGGCAATGTAGGTGCATGACGATGACGCCTCCTTTTATTCTGCCTGTAGTTCCGCTACTTCGACGCCGCGCGGGAGTACTCGGATTGATTATTGGATCGCGCCTTGATTGCACGCTCCCACGCCAGACGGTCGCCTTTGAAGGGCTCGCCTGCCCATGGCTGGGTGTCTCCCCTGCCCTGATATTCGCCCTTTTTGTAAACGGTTACTGAAGGCTTCTCACCGCAGCCGGTCAAGAGCAGCGGCAACACCATCACCACCGCCATCGCCAGGACTCTCATTTCTTGTCCCCTTGCGGCGCCGTCGGCGCCACTGCCGACGGTTTCTGGTCCGCCTTGCCGTACGCCGTGGCCCAGCCGAAGACCTCGGCCTTGCCGCCGCGTGTGGTCACGCGCTGACGGAAGATATCCGCCACCACATCAGCATCGCCGCCCAGCAATGCCTTGGTCGAACACATCTCCGCGCAGGCCGGCAGCTTGCCTTCGGCGAGACGGTTGCGACCGTATTTTTTAAATTCCTCTGCAGAGTTATCCGGCTCCGGACCACCGGCGCAGAACGTACATTTATCCATTTTGCCGCGCATGCCAAAAGCACCATCCTGCGGAAACTGCGGCGCGCCAAACGGGCAGGCATAGAAGCAATAGCCGCAGCCGATGCAGCCATCCTTGTCGTGCAACACCACGCCTTCGTCGGTTTTGTAAAAAATATCGACCGGGCACACCGCCATGCACGGCGCATCGGAACAATGCATGCAGGCTACAGAAACGGATTTTTCCGCATCCACCACGCCGTCGTTCAGCGTGACGACACGGCGGCGATTCACGCCCCAGGGAATTTCGTGCTCCTGTTTGCAGGCCGTCACACAGCCGTTGCACTCGATGCAGCGTTCGGCATCACACAGAAATTTCATACGCGCCATGGCTTAACTCCTCCGTATTCGATCTAACTATGGATTCAAGCCGGGTTACGCTTTCGCGACCTGGCACAGCGTGGTTTTGGATTCCTGCATCATGGTCACGATATCGTAGCCATAGGTAGTCGCCGTGTTGACCGCTTCGCCACGAACTATCGGCGCACTGCCTTCGGGATATTTATCGAGCAAGTCCTGTCCCATCCACCAGCCGCCAAAATGGAACGGCAGAAATACCGTGCCCGACGCCACGCGCTCGGTCACCAGCGTTTTCACCTTGAGCTTGGCCTTGGTGGGCGACTCCACCCACACGTATTCGTTGTTGCGCACGCCACGGTCGTTGGCGTCTTTCGGATTGATCTCGACGAACATCTCTTGTTGCAACTCGGCGAGCCACGGGTTTGAGCGTGTTTCGTCGCCACCGCCTTCGTATTCCGTAAGCCTGCCGCTGGTCATAATCAACGGATAAGTTTTAACCGCATCTCTATTTGCATCCTGCACCGATTTGAACAACACCGGCAAACGCCAGCGGTTTTTTTGATCGGCATGCGTCGGATATTTGTCGATCAGATCAGGGCGTGGTGAATACAGAGCCTCACGGTGCAACGGCACCGCATCGGGGAAGTTCCACACCACTGCACGCGCCTTGGCGTTGCCAAAGGGATGGCAGCCGTGTTCTTTCATGAACACACGAATCATGCCGCCCGAAGAATCGGTTTTCCAGTTCTTGCCTTCGGCGGCTTTTTTCTCATCGTCCGTCAGCTCATCCCACCAGCCCAGTTTTTTCAGCAGCACGTGATCGAGTTCCGGATAACCGGTAGTGAGATCGGCCCCCTTCGAATGCGAGCCGTCCTCCGCCAGCAACGAAACACCATCACGCTCCACGCCAAAGTTCGCGCGGAAGTTACCGCCGCCATCCATCATGTGTTTGGAGGTGTCATACAGATTGGGCGAACCCGGATGTTTCAGTGCCGGTGTGCCGAAACACGGCCACGGCAGACCAAAGTAATCGCCGTCGAGCACGTAGCCGGTTTTCGCATCCTTGCCGCCTTTGGCACGCAGCGTTTTGACATCGAACACATGCATGTTGCGCATGTGCGCCTGCAGTCGCTCGGGCGACTGGCCGGTATAGCCGATGGTCCACGCGCCGCGATTGATTTCACGCAACGTGTCTTCCATGCTCGGCTCGTCCATGCCGCCTTTGCCTTTTTGCAGCTTGATTTTCGCAGTGAGCTCTTTGGCGTAGCCAAATTTCTGCGCCAGTTGATACATGATCATGTGATCGGTGCGCGATTCAAACAGCGGATCGATTACCTTCTCGCGCCACTGGATCGAGCGGTTCGACGCCGTGGCAGACCCTTCGCACTCCAACTGCGTCGCGGCGGGCAACAGATACACGCCGTCCTGACGTGACATGGCCGCCATCGCCGCTGTGCCTGACGGATAGGGATCGATCACTACCAGCAATTCCAGTTTTTTGATCGCATCGACCATTTCTTTGCCGCGCGATTGGCTGTTCGGCGCATGGCCCCAGAACACCACTGCTTTCAGGTTGGAATCCTGGTCGATGAGTTCGTTTTTTTCGAGCACGGCATCGATCCAGCGCGACACGGTGAGGCCAGGCTTTTCCATATTCGCGGGCGACACGAACTGCTTTTTCACCCACTCATAGTCGGCGCCCCACACATTGCACCAGTGGCGCCACGCACCCGGCGCCAGGCCGTAATAACCCGGCAGTGAATCGGGGTTTGGGCCGACGTCAGTGGCGCCCTGCACGTTGTCATGGCCGCGATAAATATTGGTGCCGCCGCCGGACACGCCAACGTTGCCGAGCGCCAGTTGCAATATGCACGAGGCGCGCACAATCGCATTGCCGTTGGTGTGCTGCGTTTGCCCCATCGCCCACACAATGGTACTGGGCTTGTTCTTGGCCATGGTCTCGGCGACGTCGAGTACTTCGGCCTCTTTCATGCCGGTGACTTTTTCGCATTCATCCGGCGTCCACTTCGCAGCTTCTTCGCGCACTTTGTCCATGCCATAGACACGCGCCTTGATGTAATCCTTGTCTTCCCAGCCATTCTTGAAAATGTGGTGCAGCATGCCCATTAGGAACGCCACATCGGTGCCCGAACGAATGCGGTAGTACTTGTCGGCCTTGGCCGCGGTACGTGTATAACGCGGGTCCACGCAAATAATCTTCGCGCCGTTTTCCTTGGCATGCAGCGTGTGCAGCATGGATACCGGATGCGCTTCTGCCGCATTCGAACCAAAGAACAAAATGGCTTTGGAATTTTGCTCGTCGTTATACGAATTGGTCATCGCACCATAGCCCCAGGTATTGGCTACCCCGGCCACCGTGGTCGAGTGGCAGATGCGCGCCTGATGGTCCATGTTGTTGGTGCCGAACATCGACACGAACTTGCGAAACAAATACGCCTGTTCGTTATTGTGTTTGCTGGAGCCTATCCAGAACGTCGCGTCGGCGCCGTCTTTTTTCTTGATATCAAGCAGCTTCTGGCTGACTTCGGTGAGCGCCTGATCCCACGATAATTTTTGCCATTTGCCGCCGACCAGCTTCATCGGGCTTTTCAGGCGATGCGAATCGTGAATCATGCCGTGCTCGCGTATCGCAGCGCCCTTGGCGCAGTGCGCGCCCAGGTTAATCGGCGAATCAAACACCGGCTCTTGCCGCACCCACACGCCGTCAGTCACCACCGCATCAATCGCGCAGCCCACCGAACAATGCGTGCAGATGGTGCGCTTGGTTTCTGTTTTGCCTGCAGCAGCAGTATCCGCAGCCTCGGCTTTTTTGACGATATTAAACGGTAGTTGTGAAGCCGCCGCACCCGCTCCGACGGCAATACCCGAGCGTTTCAGAAAAGTGCGCCGGTCTATCGTGCGTCCGGTCATGCCGGAAACGCTACGCGTCAGATGACTACGATCGTGACTATGCGCCAACCCATCGCTGGATTTTCTGGTCAGTAACATGCCTGGCCTCCTCAGATCTTCGTGGTGCGATAGTAATTCTGGATATGCGCAGTGACTTGATAGCCCTTGCCCGACCTGGCGTCTTTGGGCGCTGCCGCTGTCGCTGCTACCGGCGCGCCCGCTTGTTGGGCGACAAGCGCTGCCGTTGCGGCGACACTGCCTGCACCCGCCGCAAACAGGAAATTTCTGCGCGACAGAATTTTTGGGGTACGCATCTTGACGCCTCCTCGCTTTTATTCGGCCAGTTTCAGATTGTCAGATTGTCCGTTTGTTATCGCGGGCCGACTGGTTACGTCCAACAAGTGAAAATTACGCGTACACCCAAACAAAATCAACACCTATTTATGGCTGCTGCCTGTCACGCGAAATCCTGACAAATTGCTTACGTATAACTAAAAATCAAACCTCCGGTTCGACCATCTCAAACGCCTCATGCTCAACCTCCAGGAACGCCACTGTAAAGCGCGCTACCGCCGCATAAAACTGCGCCGTTGAGTTCGACAGCACGCGCTCGCACAGTGCCTTTGAGCATAAGTACATGTTTTTGTTGAATAATTCTTTTTGCACCCACTCGCTATCGCCGCGCGTAATCAGATGCCGCATCACATCGCACAAGCCAGCGATATGGTCTTCGGGGTCAACTGCAGCCTCATCACGCGCGAGGCCCCAGCCTGCCAATTGCTGACGCAATTGCAACAGGTAACGATCCGGTGCCATGTGCGTGACGTACGCCGAGGTGTACGGCGTCACCAGTGATTTACCCACGCCCACGAACAGCGTCTGATGCTCATCGCGCAAAGCATCCATGTTGGCCGCAGCACACGCTGAGCCCAGCGCGCACCATGCTTGATCCAGAGGCGTGTCTTGCGTTGCAGTTGCTGCGTTAGACGCAATCTGCGCCAGCAGCGCCGCATCCGGCGCGGCGTAAAACAAATGGCCGATCAGCGCATAGAGCGCTGCACGCAATTGATCTTCTTCGCACAGTTCGGGAGCGTCGCTCAATGCTTCAGTCCATCTTTGAAATCGTGAATGGTAGCGGCACCCTTTTCTTCCATCAAATCCACCACTCGGCAATCGGCGCACATTTGCAAACGGCGCAGCGCAGCGCCACTTGCAAACATTGAATGCGTGGTGAGCTTGCCGATCATGTTATCGATCATCTGCTTCGTGCCAAAGGGCTTGCTACAACGTACGCAATGAAATGGCTGCGCTTCGTTCAGCACCACTTCGGTTTTTGCTTGCTTGCCGAGTAACAGGCGCGGCGTCAGGCTGATGGCTTTCTCAGGACACGTGTTCTCGCACAAGCCGCACTGCACGCAATTGCGCTCGATAAACTTGAGCGCAGGCCGGTCGTTGGAATCCAGCAAGGCGCCTTCCGGGCACGCCCCAACGCACGCCATGCACAGCGTACAAGTATTTTTATTTATTAATATTTTTCCAAACGGCGCACCGGATGATAACGGCACTTCCACCACCGTGCTGGCGCTGCTGGCAACGAGGTGATCAAACGCAAAATTCAGCGTAGCGCGCTTGTCGTTAAACAGATTAAAGGTCGCCGTCTTCACGCCGCGCGCCGCTCCCAGGCCCCACACTGTTTTTTCCAGCGCGGCAACGCTATCCGCCTGAATCACGTGCAAGTGGTTGTACCCCAGCCCCAACCCGCTGAGGATTTCCTGCGCATAACCCAGTTCACGCGTCGATGCGGCGATATATTCCGGCGCCTCAGAACCGGCCGCGAGTATCGCCACTTGCGACGCGCCCAGCGCAATACTACCCAGCATCAAATCCATACCGAGCGCCGCGACGTGCTGCACTTCCAGCGGAATCACATGCGCCGGCAGGCCTTTGCCACGCCGCCCCAATTGCTGCACCAGCGCGCGGCCATCCTCCGCGTTGTGCAGCAACAGACACGCTTCGCTGCCGCCGGCTTCGCGATACGCTTTCAACACCGCCTTCACGCGCGCGCCCACATCCGCCACGCGCGGATAGGCATAGGTCATCGCGCCCGATGGACACACCGTTGCGCAGCCGCCGCAGCCCATGCACAAATGCGGCTCGACTTTGACCTTGTCGCCGTCCGCTGTGATCGCATTGGCTGAACACACCTCAATGCACTTGTTGCAGCCGGCAATGCCGGAGCGGCTGTGCGCGCAAATGTTTTCGCGATAGACAAAAAACTTGGGCTTCTCGAACTCGCCGGTCATTTCCGCGAGCTTTGCTGCCGCCAGCGCCTGTTGCAGCGGATCGTGCCCCGGTGCCAAATAGCCTTGCGGCAACTGATGCATCCGTAGCAGCGGCTCGGCGGAGAGATCGAGCACCATATCGTAGCGTTCGCTGCGCGTGGTGTCGGCACGCTCAAAATCAATCGCGCGTATATCGCCGCACGCTTTCACGCACTGGCGGTGCGATTTGCACTTCGCTAAATCAATCTGATAGTCGTAGCCGATAGCGTTTTCAGGGCAGGCATCGATGCACGCATTGCAGCGTGTGCATACGTCGAGATCAATCGGATTCGCCTGCGCCCACGTCACCTCAAACGCGCCCAGCCAGCCCGACACCTTGACGTTGTGTCCGCTTAACACCGGATAGCGCCGCTCAATCGGCAAATCCGCGCGTCCCGCGTCGGCGGTGATCAGCACGTTGACCTGCAATTTGTCCACCAGCCGCTCGGCCCACGACAGCGCCGCCGCGCCCTGCCCGATGATCAGCAGTTGCCCACCCGATTCATACGACACCGTGGACACCGGTTCCGGTTCCGGCATTTGCGCCAGCGCCAGCAGCGCAGCGATTTTCGGCATCGCTTTTTTGTTGTCTTGCGACCAGCCTGCGGTTTCGCGAATGTTGACGAACTTGAGTTCGCCTTTCGCATCCCATGTTTTGTGCAACTCGCTGAACAGCGGCGCCTCCTGCGTGCACGCGACCAACAGATCGTCGCCCGCCTTGGCCGGCCCTTCAAAAGCCGCCAGATGACGACGGCATAGTTCGCTGTGCACCACCGGCACGCCGAGCGCCCTGCCGTCCAGCGGCATGGTCTTGTTGCAGTTGCAGACGAGTAATTTTCGGTCCATGACACTAAACCACTTTTTCCTTTAAAAACAAATAGTTATGATTTATTGGCGGGTTCAGTGACCGGCGCATCCACCGGCACCGGTTCAGTTGCAATGTCCATCGGTGTGACCTCGGGCGTTTCCGGTAGCGCAGGCTGTTCGAGCAGGCTCTGCGCAACGGGCTCCTGCTCAAGCGCCGCGCTCTCCTCCGCGACTTCCTCCGGCTCATCCGCCTCGTTGCGCGCCCAACGAAATATTTTCTGGGCCGATTTCATTTGCGCCAACATCGACGCCGGCAGTTCTTCGCCCTTGGAGTAATCGTCGATGTAGGTATCCAGACCATCCATCACATTGAAGTGCGGATCGCTGAACAGTTTTTTCAGCGCGGCGCGCTTCAACACCTGCTCGACTTTGGGATGCATGAAATCGCTGAACTTGGAATCAAACGTCAAGTCCTCCACCGGCGGCAGTTGCGGCAACGCCGACTCCACCTTGGCGGGCACGTCCTCCGCCGACGGCGTCAGCGGCGGCGATTGCTTCAGGCGCGACCAGCGCGACAGAAATTTTTCGTGTTGCTCACTCATCGCGCTTAACTGTAATTCCCCATGCGGCCCTTGTCCTTGTTGCTCGCGTACTTACGCGGCTTCTTTTCTTCGGGCTGATAATACAAGCTCACAAACTCGGCCATCCACCAGATCAATTCCGGCGGCAGCGGCACACCGTCCACGCTCTCGCCGCTATCCAGCCACCGCGAGCCTTCGTGATAACTCACCGACAGAAACTTCGGCCGCGCCACGTCATCTTCCATGCGCCACAGCACAAACACCTTCGGCTCAGGCGAGGTAATGTTGTAGTGATAACCCTCAGCTTCATCGCGATGCAGGCTGATCATGAAGCCGGGATACAAGGTCTGCGTGCGGCCATCGATTTGCGCCATGACAGGTACGGGCGCACCGTCGCGCACCACGCCGCAGGCCTCCCAGCGCTCGTCCGCCCAGCGGTTGACCAGCGCCACCCGCGCCATAATCACCGCGGCGGGCCAATCCCAAGTTTTTTGTGTCGATGCCGGCATCGGCGGATTGTGTGCCATCGCCGCCCGGCGTGCAACAATGCCCTTTTGAAAATCATTGATTTACAGTCGTTAACCTATCGAAACCCATGTCCGCTAAAATCCACATTCACCTATAGACTCATAGCAAGGCCAAAATCATGACTGAACCCACCACTCTGCGCGACGCCAGTTGCGCCGACGATTACGATCCGAATTCCATGCCGGTCGACAAAGCGCGCGCGCTGATCGCGCGCTTTCTCACACCGCTGGCCGCCACCGAGCGCTTGGC
>JAYUAH010000080.1:0-2543 GCA_043741415.1 Betaproteobacteria bacterium | reverse complement strand
CGCCCCTGAAATGTCCTTTTTTATCACCAGCGCAGGCCCAGGCAAGGGCGCCGATCTTGGCGGACTGGCCGGTGCGGATCGCCATTGCCAATCGCTGGCGGCTGCGGTGGGCACCGGCAAGAAAACCTGGCGCGCGTATCTCAGCGCAACGCCCGAGGGCGGCCAGCCTGCTGTCAATGCGCGCGACCGCATCGGTAAAGGCCCGTGGTACAGCGCCGAAGGCCGGCTGATTGCGCGCGACGTCGAAGAACTGCACAACATCAATAACATCAACCGCCTGGTAGCGAAAGACGAAAAAGGTCAAATCGTCAAAGGCCGCGGTGATACGCCCAACACGCACGACATCCTCACCGGCGCCATGCCGGACGGTCGCGTGTCTACCGCCAAAGAAGACACCACCTGCGGCAACTGGACCAAGAGCGGCGCGGGCGCGGCCATACTCGGCCACCACGACCGCAGCGGCCTGCGCCCGGATGAGCCGTCACGCTCATGGAACTCGTCGCACCCGTCACGCGGCTGCGATCAGCCTTCGCTGGTAGCCACCGGCGGCGCGGGATTGTTCTATTGTTTTGCCGCCAACTGAAACGCCAGTTATGCGTAACCCTTGAGGGCTGATCACCATGGCCCTCAAGGCAACCATTTTCAAAGCCGCGGTTCAGGTTTCCGATATGGACCGCAATTATTATCAAAGCCACACCCTGACGCTGGCGCGCCATCCTTCCGAAACGGACGAACGCATGATGGTGCGTTTGCTCGCCTTCGCGCTGCACGCGCACGAGCTGCTGGCGTTCGGCAAGGGCTTGAGCACCGACGACGAGCCCGACTTATGGCGCAAGGATTTAACCGGCGCCATCGAATTATGGATCGACGTCGGCCAGCCCGATGAAAAACGTTTGCGCAAAGCGTGCGGCCGCGCGAATGACGTGGTGGTTTACAGTTATGGGCGTGGCGGCACGGCGCAATGGCACACGCAAATCGCCGACACGGTGACGCGCAGCCGCAATCTCACAGTGCGCCAAGTGCCCACCGAGGCGAGCCTCGCCATGGCCCAATTCGCGCAGCGCAGTATGGATTTGAGTTACACCATGCAAGACGGCCAAATCTACGTGAGCGATAGCAAAGACACCGTGCAAGTGGCGCTGGCGTAATCAACGGGTAAGCGTAGTCGCGTACCCTGCTGCGGTGCGCCTGACGCCTAACGCGTAACGCGCCGAACACTCAACGCCCCGCACACCATGGAACTCTGCGCACTGGCACTACTCACAGCCTTGGGCTGGCTTTGGTACGACAGCCTCAACGTGCGCGAAATTGCCGTGCGTAGCGCGCGCGAAGCCTGTGTCGCTGAAGGCCTGCTGTTTCTCGACGACACCGTCGGCATCTCCAGTGTGAAACTCGCGCGCAACGACGAGGGCCAGGTGCGGTTACAGCGCGCCTATGATTTTGAATTCAGCGATACCGGCGACAATCGCCTGCAAGGCGGCGTGGTCATGCTGGGCACGCGCGTGATGTTGCTGAACGTCGGGTTACGCCCGCTGCGCAGCATCAGCGGCACACGCGATCACACAACGTAAGTATTTGTTTTTATTATATAATTTATAGATACGTGAATTCTAATTTGCCCTACAAAGCACGTCGGTCTCAGTCATGAGCGCTCTGCTGGAAACGTATCGCCCACGGCGCGACGGCGTAACCATACCGGCGATCGCGATCTGGATAGCGCTGTCGATCCTGTTGCACGTGGCACTGCTGCTGTGGGTGCCGCGCCCGCGCACGCCGACCGATGAGAAACTCGAGCCGCCGCCGATGACGGTGTTTTTGCAGTCGCGACCGCAGCCCCCGCAACTGTCGCCACCACCGCCCCCGCAACTGTCGCCACCACCGCCTGCACCCGCACCGGTCACACCGCCACCCAAGCCGCGCCCGCAGCTTGCAAAACCACCACGCCCCGTTGAAAAAGTGCGGGCGCCTGTCATCGCGCTGAGTAAACCCGTGCCGGCGGAAACACCTGCCTTCGTGGTGCCGGCGCCCAAACCTGCCGAGACGCCACCGCTGGCCGCCAAACCGATCACGCCACCGCCGGCGGAACACGATCTTACCGCGTACATCGATGCGCGACGCCGCGCGCGCGGCGAAGCGCCAGCCGATACGCCGTCACCCGAGGTGGAACGCGCCAACCGCAACGCGCTCGCCAATGCCGCACTGAATAGACCGTCGGCGCCGCTGAACGCCGACTCGCAAAAGCAGTCGCCCAGCGGCGGCATGTTTCAGATGCGCCGCCGCGGCTACGATTACGCCGAATTCATGTTCTACGGCTGGAACGAAAACTTCCGCCGCCAGGGCCCGCAACTGATCGAGGTGCGCAAAGACAACAACAGCGATATCGATATTGCCGTTATTCGGAAAATTATCGAAATCATCCGCGTCCACGAAAGCGGCGACTTTAAGTGGTACTCGAAACGCACCGGCAAAACCATAACGCTATCGGCCAGCACGCGCGACAACTCGGGGCTCGAAGATTACATGATGCAGGAGTTCTACGAAGA
>JAYUAH010000079.1:0-6051 GCA_043741415.1 Betaproteobacteria bacterium | reverse complement strand
CGCGCTCGTTGCTGCCGGCATTATTGCAGGCACGCACGCGGGCATCGCCGCTATCAGCAATGAAACTACAGAGCCTGTTGCAGATGCGGTAGCTGTGCAGACTGAATCGCAAGCGCCCGTAGAAATGCAAGCCGACGCAGCCGCACCCGTAGCACTGTCTCCTGAAGAAAGCATAGTGCAACCGAAATGGGCGCTTGCACCGGCCATGGAACCGCAACGCGCTGCATCACCCAATCAGGCGCGTGATCAGTCCGATGAATATTATGTGCGCATCCCCTTTACCAATAAGGTGGTCAAAGTGACGAACCCCACCTTCCCGAGCAATTCATCGGAATTCCGCGATCCGCACCCGAGCGTGGTGGCGTACTTTGACCGCAAGAACGCGAACACCATGCTCACCGGCGCGCCGGGCTCGGTGTTTCCCAGCGGCGGCGATCAGGCTGAACCGCTGCCCGCGGTGGCCGCTTACTTTGATCGATTGGAAGCCCGCAGAATAGCGGCAGCGACCCCGCAACCTGTCGCGGCCCCGGTTGCGGCAATAGCCCCACCCACCGCTGCGCCCGAAACACAGGCGCAGGCTACGACCACGTTGCCGGAGTCACCCGGCACTTAAGTTTACATTCGTCCCCTCCAGGCGCTGCTACGACATTGCCATAACCTCCCTTGAGGCGTGTCGTCACAGGCGGCCGGGCGCCGCAGACTGACGTGAGTCTGCGGCGTTTTTATTGAATCTCGATTTTTTTGGCCGCGGCGATTTTTTTCCATTGGGCGATTTCACTCGCGATGTGGCGGCCGAATGCCTCCGGCGTGGTGTATTGCACGGTGCCGCCCAGATCGGTGAAACGCTTGCGAATATCGGGCTGTTCAAGAATCACACGCATCTCGCGATTGAGCCGCGCGACAATCGCCGCTGGCGTACCGCGCGGCGCAGCAAAGCCTGAAAACGACGTCACTTCATAACCCGGCAGCGTTTGCGCCACCGTCGGCACGTTGGGCAATTGCTGCGAACGTTCGCTGGAGGTGACCGCCAGCGCGCGGATTTTGCCGCTCTGCACATAGGGGTACGCGCTGGTCAAGGTTTCGAATACCAGATCAATGCGTCCGCTCATCAACTCCAGCATGGGCTCGGCGCCGCCTTTGTAGGGGATGTGCGTCATGTCGACATTCGCCGTGGCATTGAACAATTCCGCCGCCAGATGCAGTACCGAGCCGATGCCGACAGAGGCATAATTCAATTTGCCTGGCGATTTTTTGGCGACCGCGATCAGGTCGCTCACCGATTGCATCGCCGAATCCGGTTTGACGATAACTGCGAACGGATAACTCACCGCATTGCTGATCCACGCAAAGTCACGCAACGGCTCGAACGGCAGACGCTTCAACACCGCGGCTTGCGTGGTCAACGCACCGCTCACCAGCAGCAGCGTGTAACCGTCGGGCGTGGCCTTGGCGACGTAGTCGGTGCCTATCATGCTGCCGGCACCGGGACGGTTTTCGACGATGACTTGCTGGCCCAACCGTTCGGTCAATTTTTGCGCCATGGCGCGCGCAATAATGTCGGTGTTGCCTCCGGGCGGAAAACCGGTGACGATGCGTAGCGGACGTACGGGATACGCCATGTCCGCGGCTTGCGACACATGACAAACCGCCAACACCATCAGCGCACCGGCGCCGCAAACCCATCGTTTCATCATGCGGCTCATCATCGCCCTTGCTGCGCCATGCGCGCCGGCCCGTAAAGCACGCGGCCCGGACGTGCCTCGGTCATCGCGCCGTTTTCAAAGATCACCTGCCCGTTGACGATCACCTGCGAAAATCCGACGGCGTACTGATGCGGCATATCAAAAGTGGCGGCATCACGCACGGTTGCCGGATCGAACACTGCGATGTCCGCTTTCAGGCCAGGGCGCAGCACGCCGCGATCCGTGAGGCCGATGCGCGCGGCCGGCATCGCCGACATTTTTTTCACCGCTTCTTCGAGCGTCAGCACCTGCTTGTCGCGCACATACACGCCGAGCACACGCGCGAAGGTGCCGTAGCTGCGCGGATGGGGTGCTGCTTTGCCGAAAAATGTGACCTCGCCGTCGGACGCCACCATCGACGCAGGATGCTGGAGGATGCGCGTGAGATCGCGTTCATCCATCGCATGAAACACGCCGCGGCAATGCCCGCTTTCTTCCAGCCACATCGTCGCTTCGGCGGCATTCTCCGGTGTCGGCGCGAGGTTGCGCATCTGCGTCACCTCAGCGAGATTTTTGCCGGACAGTTTGACGTCGAACGTGCAACTCGAAATTACCACGTTGCGCGGATCGCCGCCGCCGCGTTCCGTACGGATGACATGCGCGATCTCGGCTTTGATTTTGGCACGCGTGGCCGCGTCTTTCAGGCGCGCGAGCAAGGCTTCCTGTCCGCCTTCGAGCGCCCACGCCGGCAGCAACGCGGCCTGGATCGACGTCGCCGACGCGGTATACGGATACAAATCCACCGTGACATCGACACCTCGCGCGCGCGCCGCGTCGATGAGCTTTAACGTCTCCACACTGCGCCCCCAATTTGCCTTGCCGATCATTTTGTGATGCGACACATGCGTGGGCAATTCGCCTTTTTCGCCGATGGTGATGGTGTCTCTCACGCTATCGACGACGCCGCCCGCTTCGTCTTTCATGTGCGAGGTGTGCACGCCGCCCATGCGGCCGGCGATTTTTTCCAGCTCGATCACTTCCGCCAGCGGCGTAAAACGGCCGGGCACGTAGTAGAGGCCGGTGCTCAAGCCGAACGCGCCTTCTTCCATGCCTTGTTTGACGATGCCGCGCATGGTGTCGATTTCATCTTCCGTCGCGGGACGATTGGCGAGGCCCACCACTTGCTGGCGTACCGAACCCTGGCCGATGAAGCTGCCGATGTTGATGGATTTTTTCAGCGCTTCGAGTTTGTCGAGAAACGGTTTCAGCGGCACCGGCGATCCGCCATCGGGGCCTTCGAGTATGGTGGTCACACCTTGACGCGTGTAGTTGTCTGCGGTGGGCACTTGAAAAATGCCGCGTATCGCATGCGTGTGGATGTCAATAAATCCGGGTGCGACCACCGCGCCTTTCACATCGATCACGCGCACCGCACTGCCAAAAATCGACGGCGCAATGTGCGCAATGCTGTCGCCGCGTATCGCAATATCGCCGCGATACCACGGGCTGCCGGTGCCATCGACAATGCGCGCGTTGCGCAGGATCAGGTCGTACGATTGCGCGTTGCCGAGCGGTACGTTAAGCAGCGCAACACACCACAATAAAAAATTACTTAAGTATTTGATTTTAAACAGTTTTTTAAACACAAAACTCTCCAGAAAAAAATTACAGCGGCCGCACGCCGGTGGTTTTCGACAACAGCGACATCTCCTGCAAATACGTTTCCAGAAAGCGCAGGAATTCCGCCGGCATATGTCCACCGAGATCCAGAGTGTCGCGCATTTTCTGCGCGGGCAGCGCTTTCATCACTGCGGCTTGCATGCGCGAGGCCAGCGCCGCGGGCAATGCCGCCGGCGCGAATATACCGTGCCACGCGGGATCGTACACGAGTCCTGCGACGCCCGCTTCCGCAATCGTCGGCACTTCGGGCAAACCCTGCCAGCGCTTGCCGCCGCTGGTGGCGAGCGCGCGCAGACGTCCCGCCTTGATGTGCTGCACCACGGTGGTGGGTGAGGCAAACGCCACTTGAATTTCATTGCCCAAGAGCGCAGCCAGCACCGGCGCAAAACCTTTGTACGGGATATGCACCAGCTTCGCGCCCGCGCGCACGTTGATCAGTTTGCCCAGCAAATGCTGGCTGTTGCCCACACCACCAGTGCCGTAATGCACCGGTGTGCTCGATGTTTTGCTGTGCTCCACCAACGCCATTAACGTCTGCACCGGCACTTGCGCGTTGGTGATCACCAGATAGCCTTGCGCCTTCACGACTTGTGTTACCGGCGCGAAATCTTTTATCACATGAAACGGCAGCTTGTCGTACACCACCTGATTGTTGGCGAATGAGTTGGAGGTATAAAGCATCGTATAGCCGTCGGACGGCGCCTTGGCCACGATATCGCCGCCGATAATGCCGTTGGCGCCGCCGCGGTTATCAATGACGACTTGCTGTCCCATTCGACGCGAGAGCTGTTCGCCCAGCGCGCGCATCAGGGTATCCATGGTGCCGCCCGCGGGTTGCGGCACGACCATGCGGATCGGACGCGAGGGGTATTGCGCGTACGCTATCGACGCGCAACAAAACAACAGCGCGAACCCTGCGCGCATCATCACGGCTTCAGCGTGCAGCCCAACCGGGCAATTTTTTGCAGCGCTCCATCCATTTCACGATATGCGGATAATTTTCCAGCGCCACTTTCGCTTCCGAGGCGGTTTCGATGTAGGGAAAACATGCGGGCTCGGCGATGGTGGGCCGGTCGAGTGCCAGCCAGTCATGCGTCGCCAAACGCGCCTCGCACACGTCGAGCGCGACCTTGCCGAAATTCTGTCCGTCTTCCAGCGTGCCCAAAGTCCAGCGGCCTTGAATCAAACCGCGGCGCGCGTATTGCAGGCCGCATTGCAGTTCGGTGGCGGACAGCGCCAGCCACTGCGTGACTTCCGCCAGGCCCGCCGCATCGGTCGGCAACCACTGCTCGCCACCAAATTTACGCGCGACGTAAACCAGACACGCGGCCGAATCCCAAATCACTTTACCGCCGTCTTCCAGCGCGGGTACTTCGCCGCGCGGATTAATTTTCAGAAACGCCGCGCCCTTGTGTTCGCGGTTTTTCAAATCAATGATCACCACCTCGTGCGGTACTTTCAGCAGTGACAACAAAATACGCAGCTTGTAGGAATTGCCCGATACCGTGCCCAGATATGCTTTCATCATTTCTCCGTTAATTAATCATAAGTATTTGATTTTAAACAATTTTTTAAACAATGATTTAAACTATGCACCATGTGCCTTTTTCACCCACAGCGTAGGCAGCGCCGCGCAATCGGTACCGCCCTGGCCTTCGCGCGCGGCCTGGTCGAGCACTTGCAGCACGCGTTCGTCACCGGTAATGTGCAACCTTGTGCGGCTGCGGTGGCGAGCATGGTCTGCATATCCTTGCGCACCGCGTCGATATCAAAACCGACCGGCGTGGTGTCGGCACCGCCCAGCGTGGTGGCGATATCGGGATGACGATGATGCAATACCGCCGGTGCGCCGGAGGTATCGAGAAAAACGCTCATCAAGCGTTGCGGCGGCAGATTGAGCGGCTTGCACAAGGCCAGCGCTTCGCCAAACGTTTGCCACCACACTTGCGTGGTGAGATTCGCCGCGAGCTTCAAGGTGGCGCCAGCACCGATCGGCCCGAGGTGTTCAATGCGGCGGCACATTTTTTCGAGCAGCGGACGCGCACGCGCTACGTCAGCCGCATCGCCTCCGATGAAGGCATACAGCTTGCCTTCGCTCGCCGGCCCCACCGTGCCGCCCACGGGACAATCGAGCATCGCGGCGCCCTTGGCTTTGACCTTCACCGCCAGCGCACGCTCGGTATCCGGCGCCACGGTACTCATTTCCAGAAACAACTTGCCCTTGACGTTGCCGGCGAGCAATCCGCTCCTGCCGTTGTAGACCGCATTCACCGCAGCCGCGTGGGTCAATATCGTCACCACGACATCGCAGGCCTCGGCGAGTTGTGCGGCTGTCGCGCTAACCTTCGCACCCGCCGTGGACAACACGGCGGTTTTTCCCGGCGTTCGATTCCATACGGTGACGGCATATCCCAGCTTGAGCAAGCGGCCCGCGATTGCGGTGCCCATGCGTCCTGTGCCTGCTACACCGATGTTCATACGGCTACCAACCTCGCGGTTCCGCCGCCAACGCCGGCAACGCCTTCAGCGCAGTGGCCAGCGCTTCCCGCGCCGCGGCACCCAACAGCGTGTTCGGCGCACGCACATTACCGCAGTCACGTCCCATCGCGGCAACAGCGCCTTTCAACCCGCACAACCCCGGCGCCTTCACCGCCTGAACCAACGCGGCGACCTGCTCCTGCAAGGCGCG
>JAYUAH010000078.1:0-6053 GCA_043741415.1 Betaproteobacteria bacterium | reverse complement strand
GCCGCCGTCCCAAACGTATGTCAGAAATTCGCCTACGGTTGATGTCACTTCCTTCAGTTGCTGATTCATTTAAAATAAAATATTCAATATAATCAAATACTTATAAAAATACACACACTGGCATCGCGTAGGCGGAAAACGCACAACAGCCGCACCATCTGCTCAAAAATCTTGCCGTCGATTTCGCTGTCAGCAGATACTCATTCGAGCCTACGACTTACTCAGACTCGATCGATGACAAAGCGTCGTTACTAAATCGCGGCTCGAAGAATCCGTTGTTGGGGTCGTTTACCGCTTCAATGTGAATCAACGGCACCGCTGGAAGCACGTCGCCAAACATCGTTGCAAACGATACGTCAGCGACGTCGCGCCCGGTGCCTATCCTGACCAGGCCCATGGGCGGCGAGACCCCTGAAGGATCAAACAGATACCAACGGTTTCCCACAAATGCTTCCACATAGGCGTGAAAGTCAGGGGGGCCCAGCGCCGGATCCGCGCCGTAATCCATGCCCGTGACGTAGCGAGCCGGCACGTTCACCGCGCGGCACAGCGCGATCATCAGATGCGCAAAATCACGGCAAACACCGGCCTGCTCAATCAGGGTATCCGCTGCGGACGTGCTGGCATCGCTACTACCCGACATAAAGGTGGTACGCGTACGCACCCACTCCTGGATGGCCACCACGCGCCCATACCCCTGCTGCAACTGACCAAATTCGCGACTCGCAAATCGATGCAATCGATCCGACTGACAATAGCGGCTCGGGTAAATATAGGGCAGCACGCTCGCCGGCAACTGAGACACCGGAATTTCCTCGATAAGTGCAGGTGCCCCAATGTGGTGATTGATGTCGACCGTAGCCGCGTAGCGAAGAGTCAACGAACCCGGACCTGCCTTCAGTCGCATATAGCGGGTACCGGTAACCGTATCCGGATAGACCACCGGCGTCAGCGACGGTGTGATATCCAGACGCTCGTCGACAATTGCCTGATGTCCGGTATGCGCTGCATGAATGTTAAAAATGAAATCGCTGGCCTGATGTGCGATTTCATAGCTAAGATCAATCGATAATTTTAGTCTGATCATATTCGAATGTGATGTTGTTTTTTAGTCGGTCAAGCACGGATCATTTATTGCGTTCAGGATGCCCTCTGCAGCAAAGACGCGAGTTCCTCTGCGTGTTCTACCTCGCCGGCGAGTATCTCCTGACGCGAGTAAAGCTGTCGTACATTACCTAAGTCGATGGACACCGAAATAGCGCCATCGCTCCAACGACCAACGCTACAGACTTTATTGCGGCGCACCGCTAGGCCCCATCAGTGATGTTCTGGTTGTAACGTAGGCGCAATCCGACGTGCGGCGCCACAAGCGCGGCACGCACCCGCATTCAAAAAATCGCTGTCAGTCATGGCTGACATGAAAACGCGTTTCGGTCCGACAGCCTCGGGGTAGGGCGCTCAATACAATACTGTCATCCCGCCGCTAGTCCGGTCGTTTTTGAGCGGGAGACTACTTTAAGGAGAGCGACATGAAAAATCTGTTGGCGGCAATGGCAGTGATGTTGGTTGCGGGTGTACTCGCGGGTTGCAACACCGTTCAAGGGGCGGGCAAGGACATCGAGCGCGGCGGTGAAAAGATTCAAGATACGGCGAAAGACGTGCAGAAAAAAATGTAGTTTTGTTAAAACAGTGTAGTGACCTTTAAGCGTAAATACGAAAGGAAGCAGCCATGAATTGGGATCGCGTAGAAGGCAACTGGAAACAGTTCAAAGGAAAAGTCAAGGAGCAGTGGGGCAAGATCACCGACGACAATCTGGACGTGATTGCCGGCAAGCGGGATCAGTTGGTCGGGAAAATTCAGGAGTCGTATGGCATCGGCAAAGACGAAGCCGAACGCCAGTTGGTGGACTGGGAACGCCGCAATGAACGCGACTTCGACGACGCGGCTAAGCGCCACGTGAGCTAATCAGATCAAGGAGATCACCATGAAACTGAAACTTACGACGCTGGCCGCTGCGCTTGCGCTCGGCATGACCACCGGCGCCGGCGCCGGTGTGCTGTCCAAAGACGAGCTCAAGCGCGAGGCGGACTACAAAGCGGCGCGCGAGCGTTGCGATTCGCTGGCCGGCACTGCCAAGAACTACTGCATCAATCAAGCCAAGACCGCGCACGGTATGTAAGCATCTATCAAAAGCGGTAATCCGTTTTGGGGTCCTTCGGGACCCATTTTTTTTGCCCGCGTTAGTTGCGCGATGGGTGTAACCTGTCACGCCTGCGCTCGCAAGCACCAATGAGAGGTGGCGTGATCGAGGCGCGGGGGCTTCTGAACAACGCCGCAGCGCACGTGACATTGACCTTGGAAACGTTCGACCCGCCGGCGGGCCGGAGGATATATTACCGCGTGAATAATGGAGTTTAAAATTCTGAAACCCGATGCGGTGACGCACAGCCTGCGCCCGATAATGTGGGCGATTCTCGTGGTCGTGGCCGGCGCGAGCGGCGGCGCGGCGGCAGCCGGCGCCGCGCAAGGTGCCGGCCACTCAGTGGCACTATTTGTGGTGCAGATATCGTTGATGCTGGTGTTCGGTCGCCTGCTGGGTGAGGCGATGCAACGCATCGGGCAACCGGCCGTGATGGGCCAGTTGCTCGGAGGAATTGTGCTTGGCCCGTCGCTATTCGGCTTGCTGCTGCCCGAACTTTACCAGTTGACGTTCCCGGCAAACCCGGAACAAAAAAGCATGATCGATGCGGTGTCGCAGCTCGGCATTCTGATGCTGTTGCTGCTGACAGGGATGGAAACCAACCCGGCGGTGATCGCGAAAGCGCGCCGCGCGGCATTCTCGGTGTCGCTCGCGGGCATCATCGTGCCGTTCGCCATCGGCTTTACGCTGGGCTGGCTGATGCCGGAATCGCTGCTTCCCCACCCGGAGAGCCGTCTTATCACCGCACTATTCATCGGCACCGCGTTATCCATTGCATCGGTCAAGATTGTTGCCGCGGTGGTGCGCGAAATGGATTTCATGCGGCGGCGTGTCGGGCAGATCATTGTCGGCGCGGCGGTGATCGACGATACCGTGGGGTGGCTCATCATCGCGATTATTTTCGGCATTGCGATCGAAGGGCGGCTGGATCCGCTGCATCTTGCAAAGACGGTGCTCGGCACGCTGGCGTTTCTTGTATTCAGCTTCACGGTCGGGCGTCGCATCGTGAGTCGCCTGATTCGCTGGGCAAACGACCGGCTGCAAAGCGAGTATGCGGTGATTACCATGATCCTCACGATCATGGGGGTGATGGCGCTGATCACGGATGCGATCGGTGTGCACACCGTGCTCGGTGCCTTCGTCGCCGGTATCCTCATCGGGCAATCGCCGATTCTGACGCGCCATATCGACGAACAGTTGCGCGGCTTGATCGTGGCCCTGTTCATGCCGGTGTTTTTTGCGGGCGCCGGTTTAACTACGGATCTGACCATTCTCGCCAATCCGCTGCTGCTTGCACTATCGGTGGGCTTCATTCTGATTGCGAGCATCGGCAAATTTGTCGGCGCCTACGTGGGCGGTGCGTTGGGCGGACTCACCGGAAAGGAATCGCTCGCCCTCGCCTTCGGCATGAATGCGCGCGGCTCCACCGAAGTGATCGTGGCCTCGATTGGCCTCAGCATGGGCGCGCTGAGCCGCGATCTATTCAGCATGATTGTGGCGATGGCGATCATCACCACCATGATGATGCCCCCTACACTTCGATGGGCGCTGCGGCGCATCCCGCTCACCCCCGAAGAGCGCGCCCGCATCGAACGCGAAGACGCCGACGCCAAGGGGTTCGTGCCTAATCTGGAGCGTATTCTGGTGGCGGTGGATGACAGCCCCAACGGGCGCTTTGCCGCGCATCTCGCAGGGTTGCTCGCGGGCACGCGAGGCATACTGACGACGGTGCTACCGATGTCATCCACGGATGCGGGAGCCGCGGCCGGCGAAACGCCGCGCGCTGATAAGGCCGATGCCGCACAGGCGACCGCTGCCGGTGATCTCGCGGCAGCGGAAACGATGCGGGTGGCGCTGGCGGCGGGCGCCGAAGCGGGCGCGGCGACCGACGGCGCCCCGCAGCAAGGCGACGTCGAGGTGGGCCGCGTCAAACACGACGAACTGCCGCACGAGGCCGTCGCGCGCGAGGCGCGAAAAGGGTTTGGGCTGCTGGTGGTCGGCGTCCAGGATACCGCCGATGCGCAGGGCGACTTTACCGCGACCACCGCGCGCCTCGTCAACACGTTCACGGATCCGGTCATGGTCATCGCGGGCGACGGTGGCGGCCGCGCGGCAGCCGATCGTGACGGCGAAAACCTCGACATTCTCGTTGCCACATCCGGTACGCCGTACTCCGATCGAGCCGCGGAGGTCGCCTTCACGCTGGCAGCCGCCTCGAAATCGCGAGTGACCGTGCTCTACGTCTCACGAACAGCGGGCAAGCTGCGGTGGTTTCGACGGGTCGGCGTGCCGGTGGCGCTCGGCGCACAAGAAGCGGTGATACTGAAGAACCTGGCGGAATTGGGCAAACGGTTGGGCATCGAGCCCACGATAGAGACCGCGGCACATCGCTCGCCGGAGGACGCGATATTGACTCAACTCGCGCGCGGCAAACACAACGTGGTTGTTCTCGGTGTGACGCGGCGCCAGGGAGAGTCGCTGTTCTTCGGGGCCACCGCGAAATCGATTTTGCGCTCGGCACGCAGCGCGGTGGTCATGGTAGCAACCTGAATTGCCGCGCTGAAAACAGCGCGCGGCATGCGATACTCGCTTCATGGCACAATCGCGTACCCTTTTTTCCATACTACTCGAACAACCGTGGTGGATTTCCGCGCTGGTTGGCGTCGGGCTGTTCGGTATTGCGCAACTGGCGTTTCCACCGGTGGCGCCGTTTGTGGCACTGCCGTTTATTCTCATTGCGCTGTACGTCGGCTATCGCCAATTGCGCACGGTGGCGCCAGGCGACGTGGACGATCGCCTTCAGCGGTTACGCGAACTGTCGTGGGAGCAATTCAGCACCATCCTTTGCAACGCGTATCGGCGCGACGGCTTCAGCGTAGAACCGGTGAACCAATCCGCCTACGATTTCACGCTCACCAAACAAGGCCGCGTGACACTGCTGCAATGCCGGCGTTGGAAAGTGAATCAACTCGGCGTTGGTCCGCTCGAAGAATTGGCGCGCGCGGTTGCTGGCGCAGACGCGCACAACGGCATCTGTGTAACCACCGGCAGCCTGTCACCGCAAGCCCGTGCCTTCATCGAAGGCAAACCCTTAAGCCTGGTCACCGGACACGAACTTGCGCTACGCGTCGGCAAACTACAGAAATAACTTAAGTATTTGTTTTTATTGAATATCTCTTTAAAAACAAATACTTATATAAAGCCACTGATTGTGCATTGGGGCGGCACACTGATGGCGATTGGTTTGTGGCAAGCTCTTGCCTCACGCTCCAGCGCATTCTTTTCGACATGAACCCAACACGCCTTGAACTGTTGCAGCAGACGCCTATCTTTGGTGGCATCCGACCGGACATTTTGCAGTTTATCCTGGCGGTGTCCCCTCAAGTAGCCGTGCCCAAGGGTAAGTTCTTCTTTCACGAACACGATAGCGCGAATTCCATGTTCGTTCTGGAACAGGGCAAGGTGGCTATTCTCAAGACCTGGAAGGGCCGCGAGTATCTGCTGCACAATCTGCACATCGGAGATTGCTTCGGGGAAATGAGCTTGATCGATCTGCAGCCGCGCAGCGCCTCCGTGCTCGCAACCGAAGACAGTGTCGGCATCGAAATATCCAGCGCGATCTTAAGCCAAGTGTATGAAAAATCCCTGGAACAACTCGCCATGATCTACATGAACATGGGCCGGGAGGTCAGCCGCCGCTTGCGCGAAACCGATGAAAGCATATTTCAGTCGCGGATCGAAGCCGTGGTCATCGGCAACGAATACATCTTCAAGTCCGTTTGAGGAGTGGTCTATTTCCTGGCATTGGCTTGGTCAGTGCAAATCGGCCACGACAGGCGCTGATGGCGCTCA
>JAYUAH010000077.1:0-6054 GCA_043741415.1 Betaproteobacteria bacterium | reverse complement strand
TGTTCAATCGCCGGCGCCACGCGCGTGCGGTTGTGGTAAATCACGTTCATGTCGAAGCCGCGCGCGCGCCTGGCGATGGCTTGCCCGATGCGCCCCATGCCGATAATGCCCAGCGTGGCATGATGCACATCCACCCCCAGCCATTGCTTCAACTTCCAGCCCGTCCACTCGCCGTTGCGGATATACGATTCCACCTCCGTGATGCGCCGTGCGGTGGCCAGCATCAGCGCAAACGCGAGATCGGCGGTGCTGTCGTCGAGCACGCCGGGTGTATTGGTGACCTGGATGCCGCGCGCGGTGCAGGCGGGTACGTCGATATTGTTATAGCCGACGGCGATGTTAGCCACCGCTTTTAAGTGGGGACAGTGGGCGATCAATGCCGCATCCACTTTATCGGTTAGCGCGCACATCAAGCCATCGCCAGGTGCGAGTTTTGCGGCCAGTGCCTCCGGCGTGTACGGCACATCGGCCTGATTGGCCACCACCTCGCAGTGCTGCGTCAAATAGGCAATGCTGTCATCAAACACTTCACGCGTGACCACGACTTTCGGTTTCATACGGATTTCCTTGCAATTTTGTCTGCCCAGATATTACGGCAATGCGTCTCGCGGATAAACAGCGCGCCGATCAAGCCGATCAACGCGAACACCGCCACCGCCGATAGCGCGAGGCGGAAATCCGCCATCGTGCCCACGGCATTCGCGCCCTTGCTGCTATCGAGCAGCGCGCCCGCCAACGGTTGCAGTATGCCCGCGGCGAGAAAGCCGCCGGTGTTGGCGACACTGATCGCCATGCCCGCATGCTGCGGCGGATTCACTTCTTTGGAACACGACCACGCCAGCGTAAAGCCGGGCGCCGCCGCGCCCGTCAGCGCGCACGTGAGCAACGTCCACGCGGACGGCACGCCTATCAGCCACACCGCCCACAGCGCAAAATAAACCAGCGCCACACTGATCAACACCGGTTTGCGGCAGCGCAGATGGTCGGACAGCCGCGCAATCGCCACCGCGGACAGCGCCAGCGTAATCACCATCACCGCGGCGTGCTCGCTCGCCACCACGGTCGACTTGCCGTACACCTGCGTTAGAAACGGCGAGAGCCACAGCCCGATAAAACTCATGTAGCTGCCAGAGAGCCCGAAACTCACCCAGAACGCCGGCCAGGTGGCGCGGTTTTTCAGAACCGCGATGAGGTGCGCGCGCCAATGATCCGTGTCACCGCTCGAACGCGCATGCGCTGAATCCGGATGGTCGGCCGACAGCGCCCACGTCAATGCCGCGACCACGACCGACGCCACGCCGATGCCCACGAACACACTGCGCCACGACACCAGCGTGATCACCCACGCCAGCGGCACCGTGGCCGACAGCGCACCGCACAAGCCGATAAAGTTAACGCCGCTCGCGGCCGTCGCAAACTGGCGCTCCTCGAACCACTGCGCGCTGATTTTGAGCAGCGCAATGAACGCCACCGATACGCCCAGCCCCGCCAGCGTGCGCCCGCACACCGCGACCCAATAGCTGTCCGCCAGGCCAAACAGCACGGAACCCAATCCCGCCACCACGCCGCCGGTGATCAACACACGCCGCGGCCCCAGGGTATCGACCAACACCCCGGTGGGTATCTGCATGACGGTGTAGATGTAGAAATACGTCGCCGCCAGCGCGCCGAGCGCAGCGCTATTGATGTTGAAGGCGCGCGTCAACTCGCCGGCAATGGCCACCGGCGCCACGCGATGAAAAAACGCCAGCCAGAATGCAGCAGCGCCGAGCGCGAAAGCGATCCAGCGGGTCATTTGAAGGTCGTTGAGCGTTGAGGGCTAAGTGTGAGGTGGCGTGTAGCCTTTCGCCACACACTCAACGCCGAACACTCAACTCAAAACTACTTATAAAGCGTATGCGGCAGCCACAGCCCAATGCCGGGAAACACATACAACAGCACCACCGCAATCATCTGGATCACCATGAACGGCATCATGCCGATGAAAATCTGGTTCAGCGTCACATGCGGCGGCGACACGCCCTTCAGATAAAACGCTGCCATCGCTACCGGCGGCGAGAGGAACGCGGTTTGCAAATTCAGCGCCACCAGCAAGCCGAAGAACAACGGGTCGATACCAAAGTGCGGCAGTAATGGGATAAAAATCGGCATGAAAATCACGATGATCTCGGTCCATTCCAGCGGCCAGCCCAGCAGGAAAATAATCACCTGCGAAAGCACCATAAACTGCACCGGCGTCATGTTAAGCGACAGCACCCACTTTTCGATCAACTCCTGTCCGCCGAGCAACGCGAACGCCGCGGAGAAAATCGACGACCCCACGAACAACCAGCACACCATGGCGCTGGTTTTTGCCGTCAAGAAAGATGACTCTTTGAGTATCGGCCCCAGATCGCGCATGGAGCTCGCCATAGACGCGCCGACGCGGCCCGCAGTACCGGCATCGATCGACTTCCATTTGTTGTGGAAGCGGTAGGCGATGGCCAGCAAAAATCCACCGAGCGAACCAATCGCCGCCGCCTCCGTGGGCGTGGCCCAGCCGAATACGATGGTGCCGAGCACCGCCAATATCAACACCGCCAGCGGGAAAAAAGACCCCAGCAGCATTTTAAAAATCTCCAGCCGCACCAGATTGAATATGCAATAAAACCCGGCGGTTGCGATAACCGTGCCGCCGATCAGCAACCACAGCCAAGTGGGGGGCGGCAAACGCTGCGGTGGCGTAGCCGCCGCGGCTTGAGCCTTTTCGCTTGCGGCCTTGGCTGCGACTTTTGCGGCCGCTTCATTTTCGGCAGCCACCTTCGCGGCTTCTACGGCTGCAGCGGCATCCTGCGCCTGCATGGCGGCGTCGCCGGCTTCCTTCGGCGGCTCTTGCACCCCCAAATCCTTCGGTGGTTCCTGTAACCCGCCCGTCTCTTTTTGCGTATCGGTGGCGTTGCTGGCGCCGCCCATTTCAACCAGGCCCGCTGTGGATTGCACTTCGTCGGGCACGGTGGTGTAGTGCCAAGTCGCCGCCAACGCGGCCGCGATTGCCAGTGCGGGCAACAACGACACTATGAAATTGGCGATCGCCGTACCGCGATAAACGTTATCCCCTGCCGCCGACAACATGGAGGTCAACGCGTTGCGGCTGCCATCCGGCGAAATCGATTGTGCCAGCGGCGGCAGCGGCACCAACCGGTCCGCCGCGGACAACGGCGGCGCCAGCGAGGGCTTGATTTTCGCCAGCACAATGATGTAGCCCAGATACAGTCCCGCCAGCATGATGCCAGGAAAAAATGCGCCGGCGTAGAGTTGCACCACGGACACACCGGCCGTAGCACCATACACAATCAACATCACCGACGGCGGAATCAATATACCGAGACACCCACCTGCCGTCACCGCGCCCGCAGCCAGTTGCGTACTGTAACCCGCACGCAGCATTGCCGGAAACGCGAGCAAGCCCATCAGCGTGACCACCGCACCAACGATGCCAGTGGCCGTGGCGAATATCGCACAGGTGACGACGGTCGCCACAGCCAGTGAACCGGGCACGCGCGCTGCTGCCAAGTGCAAGCTCTTGAATAATTTTTCGATCAGGTTGGCGCGCTCCACCAGATAGCCCATGAACACGAACAACGGAATCGAGATCAGCACATCATTCGCCATCACGCCATAGGTGCGCTGCACCATGAGATCCAGCGTTTTGGTAATAGGATCGTCTGCTTTGGCGCTGCCATAGTAGTAAACGAACGAGAACATCATGCCCATGCCCATCAGCGTAAACGCGGTGGGAAAACCAAGCATGATCGCCACCACGATCAGCGATAACATCAACAAACCGAGGTGACCGCTCGTCATCTGCGCCGCCGACGGCATCAACAAAAAGGTGGTCAACACCACCAGGGCCATGATGATCAGGCCGAACCACACGCCTCGGTTCATTTCGCTGCTCCCTTGCCCGCGTGGTCGACCACCAGCTTGTCGAGCGCCTGAATGTCCGCGTCTTTGACATGCACCATCGCTTTCAATTTTTCGACGTCCACTTCCTCGACGTCCTCGATACGCTTCGGCCACACGCCATCTTTAAGACACACCACGCAACGCACTATTTCCACCAGCCCTTGCAGCAAAATCATCGCGCCGGCAATCGGAATTACCGTTTTGAAGTGATACAGCGGCGGTCCGTCGGCCGTAACCGACGAGTGCTCGTGTATCGCCCATGAATCCGCGGCGAAGTTATAACCCGCCCACACCAGCGCCACGATGCCGGGTATGAAAAACAAAAGATACAGCGCCAAATCGAGCCCCGCCTGCAAGCGCGGCGAAAAAAATCCGTAGAGCACATCACCGCGCACATGGCCGTTTTTCGACAAGGTGTACGCCCCCGCCATCATGAACAGCGTGCCGTACATCATGATCATCGCGTCGAAGGTAAAGGCATGCGGGTTGTCGAAAAAGCGCCGGGAAAAAACTTCCCACGACACCAGCAGCGTCAACGCCACGATCAGCCACGAAAACGCCTGGCCCACCCAGGTACTGACTTTGTCTATGAACAACAGCAGTTTTTGCATGATGACAACCTCAAGAAAAAAGCCATCCGGGACGCCCGGATGGCTTTATATCACGACAACCTTTCCTTAGCCTTTCGCGCCGGCGAAGAAGTGGTTGTAGGCCATGCGCGAACCCACCATGGTGTCCTGCTGCCAGCGCACCGCGCGCTGCGCAAACACGCGCTGCGATTCATAAATACGCTTGAACAGGGGATTCTCAGCCGACTTCTTGGCCACGACACCGTCCCACACCTTGAGCTGGGCTTGCAGCACAGAATCCGGTGTCTTGTAGAACTTGACGTTGTTTTTGGATTGCAACTCGATGTAGTCCTGCGAATAGCGGTGCACCGCTTTCCACGACATATCGGCGGATGCAGCCTCGGACGCAGTTTGCAATAACGACTTCAACTCGCCCGGCAGGGAATCGTAGCGCTTCTTGTTGAACAGAATCTCGAACTGCTCGCCTGACTGATGGTAGCTTTGCAGCATGCACACCTTGGACACATCAGGGAAACCCAGCAAGCGGTCTGACGTGGCATTGTTGAATTCCGCCGCGTCGAGCAGGCCTTTGTCCATGGCGGGGATGATTTCGCCGCCGGGCAGCGCATTCACCGCGGCGCCCATACCGTTGAAAATGTCCACCGACAGGCCGACGGTGCGGTACTTCATGCCTTTGAAATCTTCTGGACGCGTGATCGGCTTTTTGAACCAACCCAGTGGCTGCGTGGGCATCGGGCCATAGAGGAACGACACCACGTCGAGATTCAGCCCCTTGTAGATTTCTTCGAGCAACACTTTGCCGCCGCCGTAGTAGTGCCACGCCAGCGTCAGATTTGCATCCATGCCAAAGGCCGGACCTGAACCCCACAGCGCCATCGCTGCATTTTTGCCGTACCAGTAGGCCGTTACACCGTGACCTCCGTCCAGCGTGCCTTTGGACACCGCGTCGATCAGGTCAAATGCTTTGACCACGGCGCCGGCAGGCAGCACTTCAATTTTGAGTTTGCCGCCCGACATGTCGTTGACTTTTTTCGCGTAGTCGAGCGCGTATTCGTGGAAGATATCCTTCGCCGGCCAGGTGCTCTGCCAGCGCAGATTGATGGGGCCGCTGACTACCGCGGGCGCTTGCGCTTTGGCCATCATCGGCAACGCGGTCATCGCTGCACCGGTGGCCGCTACGGCTTTAGTCAGGAATTTACGGCGATTGCTGGGCTTGGCCTGCGTGGTGGTCGTGCTTAACTTCTTAAACATAACTCCTCCGATGGATGGGGTGGCAAGTAACTACGGGTTAACAGCCAAGGTGAAAATATATTTCATGGATCACAGATTTCTGCTGTGCCCGCCAGCGTGCAAGCAGCGCATCGACGGTGGCCCATCAGTATCTGTTTATTATTTTTAAAATTGTTGCTTTCGCAACATTCGGACTTTTGATGCTATACCTGCAAGCTGCCTAAATCAAGACAAGCACTCCGCTGCAGCGCATCAAAGCATCGGCGGGCCATCGGCGGCACTGCGTTTC
>JAYUAH010000076.1:0-6057 GCA_043741415.1 Betaproteobacteria bacterium | reverse complement strand
ACCTACGATCTCGGGTTTGCCGTAGGCCCGCGTTTGAATGCTGCAGGGCGTTTGACCGATATGTCGCTCGGCATCGAGTGTTTGATCACCGATGACGTTGCACGCGCACAAACGATCGCGCATGAACTCGACCGTCTGAACCGTGAACGCCGTGGCATCGAAGCGGAGATGCAGGAGTCCGCCCTGACCGCGATTGAACAGCAGGCCGACGCCAGCGGCTACACGCTGAGTCTGTACGACCCCGAATGGCATCAGGGCGTGATCGGCATCGTCGCCTCGCGCATCAAGGATAAATTTCACCGCCCTGCCGTGGCGTTTGCGCGCGGCGTGGCGGGCGAAATCAAAGGCTCCGGACGCTCAATACGCAGCCTGCATTTGCGTGATGCGCTCGATCTCGTCTCCAAGCGCGACCCGGGATTGATCCTGCGCTTCGGTGGCCACGCGGCGGCGGCGGGCCTCACCTTGCGCGAAGCGGATTTCGAACGCTTTCAATTGCTGTTCGAAGACGTGGTGCGCACCCTGCTCTCGCCCGCCGATTTGGAGCGCGAAATCGAAACCGACGGCTCGCTGCCGGTCGAGCATGCCACCTTGGACGCTGCACACGCTTTGCGCGAAGGCATCTGGGGCCAGGGCTTTCCCGAGCCACGCTTCATCGACCCCTTTGAAATCGTGCAGCAGCGCGTGGTCGGCAAACGCCATCTGAAGCTGCGACTGCGCCGCGACGGCAAACTATTCGAAGCCATACTGTTCGGCCACAATGAGCCGCTGCCCGACGCCATACGCGCGGTGTATCGCTTCAGCATCAACGAATACAACGGCGTGACGTCCACGCAATTGATGCTGGATCATTGGGAGCTTTTATAGCTTGCAGATCAACTTCGGCCACAGAGGACACAGAGAACACAGAGAAAATCAAAGGCCCTACAGCAGCGTACGCTAAGTCCGGCTGCTCTCTCGGTGTTCTCTGTGACCTCTGTGGCAAAACGCTTTTCCGAAAACAACGTCAGGTATAATCCTGCCTTTAAAGGATTAAGTGCCTCATGGAAGCCGAACGCATCAACCTCATCGCCAAGCAACTCGCGGACGTCGACACCCGCGCCACGGAGCTGCGGAGGTATCTTTGACTACGAGACCAAACGCAAACGTCTCGATGAGGTTGTAAGGCTCGCCGAAGATCCTGCGGTGTGGAGCGACAGCAAGCGCGCGCAGGAACTCGGCAAGGAACGCAAGGCCCTCGAATACACCGTCTACTCGCTCGACACGCTGGGCGCTGGCCTGCGCGATGCGCAGGAACTGTTCAACATGGCGCGCGCAGAAATCGACGACGACACCTTGAATGCTGTGGCCGGCGATACCGACGGCCTGGAAAAAACGGTTGCCGAAATGGAATTTCGCCGCATGTTCTCCGGCGAGATGGATTCGAACAATTGCTTTCTCGATATTCAATCGGGCTCCGGCGGCACCGAGGCGCAGGACTGGGCCTCGATACTCGAGCGCATGTATTTGCGCTATTGCGAAAGCAAAAAATTCAAGGTCGAACTGCTCGAAGAATCGCCGGGTGAGGTCGCCGGCATCAAGAGTGCGTCGCTCAAAGTCAGCGGCGATTATGCGTATGGGCACCTGCGTACCGAGACTGGTGTGCATCGGTTGGTACGCAAGTCGCCGTTTGATTCCAACAACCGGCGCCATACCTCGTTTGCCAGCGTGGTGGTCTACCCCGAGGTCGATGACTCGATACAAATCGACATCAATCCGGCCGATTTGCGCACTGATACTTTTCGCGCCTCGGGCGCGGGCGGCCAGCACATTAACAAAACGGATTCCGCCGTGCGTATCACGCACGTGCCCACCGGCATCGTGGTGCAATGCCAGAGCGACCGCTCGCAACATCGTAACCGCGCGGAGGCGATGGCGATGTTGAAGTCGCGTTTGTTCGAGCTGGAAATGCGCAAACGCAACGAAGAAAAACAGGCCGCCGAAGACGCCAAAACCGACATCGGCTGGGGCCACCAGATTCGCTCTTATGTGCTCGACCAGTCGCGCATCAAGGATTTACGCACCAATATCGAAATCGGCAACACGCAAGCGGTGCTGGACGGCGCGTTGGATACTTTTATTGAAGCCAGCTTGAAACAAGGGTTGTAATGATCATGGACGAACCAAACAAAGCGCCGGAACAAGACACCAACAAAATCATCGAAGAACGCCGCGCCAAGCTCACGGCCATCCGCGCGGGCGGCATCGCTTTTCCGAATGATTTTGTGCGCGAGCATCACGCCGGTGAGATCACCGCCCAGCACGGCGCCACGGCGCGCGAGGCGCTGGAAGCTGCCGCTGTCACCGTCATCGTGGCCGGCCGTATCATGTTGAAACGCGTGATGGGCAAGGCGAGCTTCGCCACCATTCAGGACACCAGCGGCCGCATTCAACTCTACGTCTCCGAAGGTGATACCGGCAAAGACGCGCTCGAAGCCTTCAAGCATTACGACATCGGCGACATCGTCGGCGCCAGCGGCACCTTGTTCAAAACCAAAACCGGCGAGTTGACCATCCGCGTGAAGTCGCTGCGCCTGCTCACCAAATCGCTGCGTCCGCTGCCGGAAAAATTTCACGGCCTCACCGATCAGGAAGTGAAATACCGTCAGCGTTATGTTGATCTGATTGTCAACGAAGACACCCGCGCCACCTTTCGCAAACGCTCGCAGATCGTGCAGGCGGTACGTAACTATTTGATTTTAAACAATTATTTAGAAGTCGAAACGCCGATGATGCAGCCCATACCGGGTGGTGCAGCGGCGCGTCCGTTTGTCACGCATCACAACGCGCTCGATATGCAATTGTATTTACGCATCGCGCCGGAGTTGTATTTGAAGCGTCTGGTGGTCGGCGGCTTTGAAAAAGTGTTCGAGATCAATCGCAATTTCCGCAACGAGGGCATGTCCACGCGCCACAATCCTGAATTCACCATGCTGGAGTTTTACTGCGCTTACATGGAAGTCAACGGCATGATGGATTTTATCGAAGCGTTGATCCGCGAAACCGCGCAGGCCGCCGGGCACACCACGGTCACTTATCAAGGCAAGGAAATTGATTTCGCCAAGCCGTATGCGCGGCTGACCATTCCCGATGCCATACGCAAATATCATCCCGACATCGGCGATGAGGTGTTGAACGACAAAGCAAAAATATCCGCCAGGCTCAAAAGCATGGGTGTCGAACCACGCGCGAACGATGGCCTCGGCGCGCTGCAACTCACGCTGTTTGAGCACACGGTGGAAGCGAAACTGCACGAGCCGACATTCCTCATCGACTACCCGGCCGAGGTGTCGCCGCTGGCGCGCAGCAACGACAAAAATCCAGACATCACCGAGCGCTTCGAGCTGTATATCGCTGGCCGTGAAATCGCCAACGGTTTTTCGGAATTGAACGACCCCGAAGATCAAGCCGCGCGCTTTCAGGAACAAGTCAAACAAAAAGACGCCGGTGATCACGAGGCCATGCACTACGATGCTGATTACATCCGCGCCCTCGAATACGGCCTGCCGCCCACCGCGGGGGCGGGCATCGGCATCGACCGGCTGGTGATGCTGCTGACTGACAGCCCCTCGATACGCGATGTGATTTTATTTCCGCAGATGCGGCCTGAGTAAGCAAGTCACCCGTGCCGTAAACGAGACCGCCATGGATCAACCGCTGTGGAGCCCTTCCCCTCACCGCATTGCCGATTCCAACCTGTCGGCGTTCACGAAATTCATCGCCCAACGCTACGGCGTGGGTGCCAACAACTACACTGCGTTGCACGCGTGGTCGTGCAACAACCGCGAACAATTCTGGCAGGCGATCTGGCAATTCTGCGGCGTGATCGGCACTGCCGGCGACACGGTACTGATCGATCGCAACCGCATGCCCGGCGCGCGCTGGTTCCCGCAGGCGCGGTTGAATTTCGCCGAAAATCTGTTGCGCCGGCGCGACGACACCACGGCCATCGTGTTCTGGGGCGAAGAGCAAGTTACCGGCCGCGTTACCTGGGCCGAGCTTTATGACGAAGTGTCGCGGCTGGCGCAGGCGCTGCGCGCGCAGGGGGTGAAGCCGGGCGACCGCGTGGCGGCGTATTTGCCCAACCTGCCCGGTGCGGTCATCGGCATGCTGGCCACCGCCAGCATCGGCGCGGTGTGGTCGTCGTGTTCGCCGGATTTCGGCACGCAGGGCGTGCTGGATCGCTTTGGACAAATCGAACCGAAGGTGCTGCTGGCGGTGAACGGTTACTTTCACATGGGCAAGCCCATCGATGTGTTGCAGCGCGTGGCCGATATTGCCGCGCATTTGCCGTCGCTCGAAAAAATCGTGGTCGTGCCGTACACGCAGGGCGCGCCGAACATCGGCAAAATTCCACACGCGGTGGATGTACACGAATTCATGGCGTCCTATACGCCGCACGCCATTAAATTTGAGCGTCTGCCGTTCGACCATCCGCTCTACATTCTGTATTCGTCGGGCACCACCGGCGTGCCCAAATGCATTGTGCACGGCGCGGGCGGCACGCTGTTGCAGCATTTGAAAGAGCATCAACTGCAAACCGATGTGAAGCCCGGTGATCGTCTGTTTTACTACACCACCTGCGGCTGGATGATGTGGAACTGGCTGGTGTCGGGTCTCGCCTCGCAGGCGACGCTGATGCTCTACGACGGTTCGCCGTTTGTGCGGCGTGGGCGCATTTTGTGGGATTACGCGCAAGACGAACACATCACCATTTTCGGCACCGCCGCCAAATACATCGACGCGATTGCCAAGCTCGGGCACGAGCCTGCGCGCACGCACCAACTGCCGCATCTCAAATCGTTGCTGTCCACCGGCTCGCCGTTGGCGCCGGAGAGTTTTGATTATGTGTACCGCAATATCAAACCCGATTTGCATCTCGCGTCGATTTCCGGCGGCACCGATATTGTGTCGTGTTTTGCGCTGGGCGATCCGACGGGGCCGGTGTGGCGCGGCGAAATTCAGGCGCCGGGTCTGGGCATGAAAGTCGAAGTGTTTGATGAAGACGCGCGACCGCTGCAGGGTGAGAAAGGTGAGCTGGTGTGCACCGCGCCGTTTCCGTCGATGCCGCTGGGCTTCTGGAACGATGCCGACGGCGCCAAATACCACGCCGCGTATTTCGACAAATTTCCGGGCGTGTGGTGCCACGGCGATTACCTCGAATACACCGCACACGGCGGCCTCATTATCTATGGCCGCTCGGACGCGGTACTCAATCCCGGCGGTGTGCGCATCGGCACCGCTGAAATTTATCGCCAGGTTGAGAAACTCGATGAAGTGGTCGAAAGCCTCGCCATCGGCCAGGACTGGAACAACGACGTGCGCGTGATTCTGTTCGTGCGTCTGCGCGAAAACATCACGTTGGACGAACCGCTGGTCAAAAAAATCCAGCAGCAAATCCGCGACAACACCACGCCGCGCCACGTGCCCGACAAAGTGCTGCAGGTCGCCGACATTCCGCGCACACGCAGCGGCAAAATCGTCGAGCTCGCCGTGCGCAATGTCGTGCATCGCTTGCCGGTGAAAAATATTGAAGCGCTGGCCAATCCCGAAGCACTGGAATTGTTTCGCGAACGCGGTGAATTGCTGAGTTGAGTAAATTATCGTAAGTATTTGTTTTTAAACAATATTTTAAATACCTGATAGACGTGCGACGGGCCCCGTCGCGCCATTGCTCTTGCCGTTTGCAGTGACGGCCTCATGTAGCTGTAAAGCAGATAATGCGCCATGGACATCGCCGCCGCCGTTCACAAAAACGCACCGTCACACGTAGACCTTGCCGTAACCGGCATGACCTGCGCTGCGTGCGCCGCGCGCATCGAAAAAGTATTGAACCGCGTGCCGGGGGTTAGCGCCAGTGTGAATTTCGCGGCCGAGACCGCGCGCGTTGATTACGCGCCGGCGTCGGCCACACCGGCGTCGCTGATCGGCGCCGTTGAAAAAGCAGGCTACGGCGCGTACCTCAAAAACACGCGCTCACACGAAGACGAACTGCGCCAGCACGCCGACGCCTATCGCGCG
>JAYUAH010000075.1:0-2553 GCA_043741415.1 Betaproteobacteria bacterium | reverse complement strand
ACTTCGACAATTTCAATCTGGATGTGATGTACGGCTTGCCGCAGCAAAGTGTGCGTGAGGCGCTGGCCGACATCGAAGCCGCACTCGCCTTCGAGCCGTCGCATCTGTCGGCCTATCATCTGACGCTGGAACCCAACACTTATTTTTATCGCTATCCGCCGCAGTTGCCGGATGACGATGTGTCCGCCGAGATGCAAACCGAAATCGAGGCGCTGCTGGCCGCGCGCGGTTACGACAATTACGAGACCTCGGCGTTCGCCCAGCCCGGCGCGCGCTGCAAGCACAATTTGAATTACTGGCAATTCGGCGATTACATCGGCATCGGCGCCGGTGCGCACGGCAAGATTTCGTTTCCCGAGCGAGTACTGCGCGAAGTGCGCTACAAGCAGCCGCGGCAATTTATGGACAAGGCCGTCGCCGGCAATGCGATTCAGGCAGCGCACGAGGTCGGCGCGCGCGATATCGGTTTTGAGTTCATGATGAATGCATTGCGCTTGAATGAGGGTTTCGAGATACGTTTGTTTGCCGAGCGCGCCGGCGTGCCGCTCACGCACATCCTCAAGCCGTTGCAAGCAGCGGAGGCGCGCGGTCTGCTCACGCGCGATCATCAGCGCATCGCACCGACGTTGCGGGGGCGGCGTTTTCTCAACGATTTGCTGCAATTGTTTTTGCCCGATGCGGCTGCGGATGATGTTAAAATAATCAATAAAATCAAATAATTAGCATTGTGGATCGCCATCGGTTACAGTATTCGCGTACGGCACACGTCACACACCACACACCATCAGGGAGAGCACATGAACGGTTTTGGAAAAGCGATCATCGCGGCGGCAACGGGCCTCGCTATTTTGAGCAGTGGCACCGCGCTGGCGCAGCCCTACCCGTCAAAACTGGTGCGTTTCGTGGTGACCTATCCGGCGGGCGGCAGCTCGGATGTGATGGCGCGCATTATCGGCCAGCAACTGAGCGAGTACTGGGGCCAGCAGGTGCTGGTGGAGTCGCGCCCCGGCGCCGACGGCTCGATCGGCATGGAGTATGCCTCGAAGCAACCGGCCGATGGCTACACGTTTTTGTTGGCTAACTTTGGCCCGGTGGTGGCCAAGCCGCTACTGACCAAAGTGAATTACGATTGGCGCCGCGATTTCGCGCCGGTATCGCGTACCACCTACGCTGCCAACATTCTGGTGGTGCCGACAACCCTGCCGGTAAAAAATGCCAAACAACTGGTGGCACTGGCCAAAGCGCGTCCCGGCGAACTTTCCTTTGGCACCAGCGGGCAAGGCAGCATGCAGCACTTCGCCGGTGAAATGTTCCAGCGCATCGCCGGCGTCAAAATGATTACCGTGAATTACAAAGGCAATGTGCTGGCGATCACCGATCTGATGGGCGGACAAATCAGCATCATCTTTTCGGATGCGCTGCCGGCGTTGCAAGCGATGAAAACCGGCAAAGTTCGTGCGTTGGCCGTCACCAGCGAGCAGCGCTGGCCGTTTACGCCCGAGCTGCCGACGTTGGCGGAAGAAGGGCTGAAGGGTTTCGCCGCCGTCAACTGGTGGGGCATCCTGTTTCCGGCTGGCGTGCCGCGGCCGATCATCGACAAAGTCAACGCGGATCTGGTGAAGGCGCTGGCTACAGCGAACGTGAAAACCAAGCTCGGCGAACTGGGTGTGGCGGCCATCTCCAGCACGCCGGAGGAATTCGGCAACTTCATGGTGAGTGAAACGACGCGCTGGGGCAAGCTGATCAAGGACGCGAATATTCGCGTTGAATAATCCCACCAGCCTGTTTGACCCGAAAGTGCTTTGACTGAAATGTCGACCGTCGTAACCCCCGACGACGTGAAACCCGCGGTGCTCGATATCGCGAGTCTGGCGCAAACGCTGTCGCGCAGTTTTCTCGACTGCATACCCGATCCGGCGTGGATCAAAGACGATGCGCACCGCTACGTGGCGGTCAATGCCGCGTTTCGCGCGATGTGCGAATTTCAGGTGGGCAGTGCCGAGGTTGAAGTCATCGATTCCACGGATTACAATTTGTTACCGCTGGAAATGGCGGAGCAGGCGCTGCAGGAAGATCTGGAGGTGATGGCGGTGCAAGGGGCGAAGCGCGGCGCCCTGGTCATTTTCAATCCTGCCGGCGAAGCGCGCCAGTACGATACCCATCGTGTCGCACTGCTCGATGGTGTGGGCGGTGTTGCCGGCACGCTGGGCGTGGCGTTCGACGTCACCCAGTCGGCCGCGCGCCGTGCGCGGGTACGCGACAGCGAGCGCCTGTTGTCGACGGTGGTCAACAAGCTCCCCGCGGTGGCTTATCAGCGCTTGCCGGACGCGGACTGGACCATGGAATTTGTCAGCGACGGCTGCCACGTGCTGACCGGTTTTGATGCGGCCGATTTTTGCGGCAACGCCGTGCGCACGTGGGCGTCGATCATTTCCGGCGACGATTTCGAGCGCGCGTGGCACGGCGTGCAGAACCAATTGTCGCGGGGTGCCAACTACAGCGTGGAGTATCGCGTGCTGGCGCCCGACGGCGAGGCGCGCTGGGTCAGCGAGC
>JAYUAH010000074.1:0-2554 GCA_043741415.1 Betaproteobacteria bacterium | reverse complement strand
GCGACATTCATCTCGAAACCATCGCCAGCGGTTTGGTAATCAAGTTTCGCATTGATGGCATACTCTCTCAGGTCAAAACCATTTCGGACCAGCAGCAGGCCGAGCAGGCCTTGGCGCGCGTCAAAGTGCTCGCCGAACTCGACATCACCGAGCGGCGAGTGCCGCAGGACGGCCGCTTCAAAGCGCTGGATCGCGGCCGCGGCGTGGATTTTCGCGTGTCGATCATGCCCAGTATTTACGGCGAAGATGCCGTGCTGCGGGTGCTCGACAAACAATCGTTGTACGAGACCTCGCAAACACAGTTGTCGCTGGATAGCCTCGGGTTTGAAGCCGAAGACATCAAGATGTTGCGCAAACTCTCGCGTGAACCCCACGGCATGATGCTGGTCACCGGCCCCACCGGCAGTGGCAAAACCACCACGCTCTATGCGGCGATCACGGAAATCAACACTGGCCAGGACAAGATCGTCACCATCGAAGACCCTGTCGAATACCAGTTGTCCGGCGTGCTGCAAATTCCTGTCAATGAAAAAAAGGGACTCACTTTTGCGCGCGGCCTGCGTTCAATCCTGCGCCACGATCCCGACAAAATTATGGTGGGCGAGATTCGCGACGCGGAGACGGCAAATATTGCCGTGCAATCGGCCCTGACCGGCCACCTCGTGTTCACCACCGTGCACGCCAACAATGTGTTTGACGTGATTGGACGGTTCATGCACATGAACGTCGATCTCTACGGCTTTGTGTCTGCGCTCAACGCAATACTTGCACAACGGTTGGTGCGCTTGATTTGCCCGCATTGCGCCGAAGATGATCATCCCGATCCTGTGCTGATACTGGAATCCGGTATTCCTGCTGATGAAGCCGCCGCTTACCACTTTCGTATAGGCCGCGGTTGTCGCGAATGCCGTGGCTCCGGCTACAAGGGACGCAAGGCCATCGCCGAATTGATGATCCTGAATGACGAATTGCGGGAGCTGATCACCGGCCGTGCGCCGGTGCGCCAGATCAAAGAAGCGGCACGGCGTTCCGGCACGCGCCTGTTGCGCGATGCCGCGCTGGACGCGGTCAAACAGGGTCACACCACCTTACAGGAAATCAATCGTGTTACGTTTGTGGCGTGAGCGTTTACTGGTTTCGCTAACACCGGATGCGCTGTCGTGGGTGCGGCTGCACCGGGCATGGAAGCCGTCGATCTACGAAAAGCGCACGATGCAGGTCGACCCGGCGTTTGGACCACAGCGCTGGCAAGGCGCGGTTGCCGCGCTGCGCGCGCAAGCCGAGTCGTGGCGCGCCGACGCAGTGGATGTCAGCATCGTACTCTCCAATCAATTTGTAAGGTACGCACTGGTACCGCATGCCGACAGCGTCAACGGCGAAGCAGAAAAAATCGCGCTGGCCCGCTTTCACTTCAACAAAGTGCACGGCGAAGCGAGCCAGGGCTGGGATTTGCGCTTAAGCCCCGCGGCGGGCAAGGCATCACAACTCGCCAGCGCGATCGATACCGCGCTGGTCACGGCGTTGCGCGACTGTTTTCCGGCAGCGCGACGTGCTCGCCTCGTGTCAGTACAACCGTGGCTGATGGCGGCGTTCAATGCGGCGCGCGCGCAGATTGCGGATGGCGGCGCGTGGCTGCTGCTGGTCGAACCGGAACGCACCTGCGCGGCACTCATCGGCGGTAAGTCGATACTGGCGGTGCGCAATGTCAAAGGCCGGTTTCAGGAGCCGGCGACGTGGATTGATCTTATTGAACGTGAACGCTTGCGTATCGATGGCATCGACATCGAACGCATGCCCAAAACGCTGCTCGTGCAATCCACGCACCCGATGATGCCGCCGTCGCACAACATCGGCGCCTGGAAAGCGGTCGCGGTCCATACGCGCTGGCCGCAGGGTACGGACGCCTACCGCGACGGCCTCTACAGCACCGCACTGACAGCGCTATGAGACAGCCACGCCTCGAACTGGACTATATCGTTGCCGCCACGCGACCGCGCTGGCTGGGCTTGTTGTTATTGGCGGTGTCATTGGGCATCGGCGCTGATCTGGCGCTGCGCTACCGCGGCATCCAGCGCGAGCAATCGCAATTGGAAGCCGTGCACGGCCTCATCAAGAGCGAACGCCCTGCCGCCAAGGCGCTGCCGGCGGAACGCGTTGCGGAACAGGCCAAGGCCGCCGAGGCTACCGTGCGGCAACTGACGCTGCCGTGGGCGACCATCATCGGCACGCTGGAAAACGCTGCCACCAAGGATGTGGCCGTGCTGCAAGTACAGCCCGAGGCGCAGCAACAATTGCTGCGCATCACCGCCGAAGCACGCAATCACCCGGCCATGCTCGAGTACGTGCGCAAGCTGGTTGCCTCGGGCACGCTCACCAACGTGCACTGGATCAATCACCAGATTCAAAGCGAAGATCCGCAACGGCCGTTGCAATTCTCGATTCAGGCCACGTTCAGGATGGCCCGATGAAACACCTGCGCAACGTGTTGCACGCACTGGGGCCATGGGGCTTGTTCGGCTTGGGCGTGTTGCTGCTGTGTGCTGCGTTTTATTGG
>JAYUAH010000073.1:0-2555 GCA_043741415.1 Betaproteobacteria bacterium | reverse complement strand
CCGCCGCCATTGCGGCCGCCTTGAGCAAATGCGTGCGCCCGCAGCCGGGCTCGCCCCATACATAAACGAAGCGCTCGCCGCTGCCCGCTATCGCCGCGTTCAAATGCGTCAGCACTTCGGCATTGCAGCCCACGATAAAATTTTCGAAGGCCGGCGCCGGCGGCACCGTGAGGTCCAGTGCGAGTTGCCTCATCGTCTTAGTACATTAAGGTGCGGGGTGGTTGCCATGATACATGCCGCTCGCCAGATACTTCGCACGCAGATGCCGCAGCCACACCAGCAGCGCGGCACTCGCAGGCAACGCGAGCAATACACCGGTGAAGCCGAACAACTGGCCAAACGCGAGCAACGCAAAAATCACCGCCACCGGATGCAGGCCGATACGTTCGCCCACCAGCCACGGCACGAACACGGAGCCTTCGAGCACGTTGCCGATGACGAACACCACCCAAATCCAAATAAGATGCGTCATGTCGCCGAATTGCAGCACGCCGGTCAAGGTGGCGAGCAGTACGCCGGTAATGACACCCAGATACGGCACGAAGGTCATGCAGCCGGCGATCACGCTGACCGACAACGCGTAGTCGAGGCCGACCAACCACAGCGCGACGGTGTAAAACACTGCCATCAACAGCATCACCAGCAATTGGCCGCGCAGAAACTCGCCGAGCACGGCGTCGATATCTTTCAACAAGCCCGACACCGTGGCGTTCCAGCGCCGCGGCAGCAGCTCTGCCAGGCGCGCCATCATGGCGTCCCAGTCGCGCATAAAATAAAACAGCACCAACGGCGTAAGCACCAGGTTACCGATCAGGCCCAGCAGCGCGAGGCCGCCGCTTTTCAGCGTGGGCAGCAGTTGCACGGCGAAACCCTGGACTTCTTTCGCGTGGCCGGCGAGCCAATCCTTGAGCATTGCGGTGTCCAGCTCGACACCGAAGTGCTGCTGCACCAGCGGCCCCAGATGCAGCTTGATCCAGTCGACAAGTTGCGGAAACTGCGTGATGATGGTTTTGACTTGACGCGTCACCAGCGGCATCAGCACCAGTAACAACACCAGAATGATGCCGGCAATCAGCGCCAGCGCGATGCTCACCGCCAGCGTGCGCGGCAGGCGCCGTGACATGCGGGTGACCAGTGGATTAAAAATATAGGCGAGCACCGCGGCCGCGAGAAACGGCGCGAGTATGGGGCTCAACGCATAGACGAGCACACAGGCAATGGCCGCAATGGCGAGCCACCAGCCGTACTGCGCTTTGCTGGAATTAAGAGTATCCATTTGAGTCGGTTTGACGCGGTCTACACCTTAGCTTGAGGCGCACAGCAACTCAAGCCGTTTACTCAGCCGGCGGCGGGCGCTTTTTGATGCGCTCCCAGATCCACAGCGCATACCCAGACAACAAATAGAGCGCAAACACCGCGAACAGCAACTCAGGCAAGGTGCTGGCAGAAACGAACAGAAACACAAAACCCATGGCGATAGCCACCAGCACTGAGAACGGCACGCTCTTGCGCAGGTTGATGTCTTTGCCGCTGTAGAACTTGAAGTTGCTGACCATGGTCAGGCCGGTAAAGACGGTGAGTCCCCACGCCAGCCATTTCACGTCAACACCCTTGATCTGGTACTCGTTGATCGCCCACACCAGCCCCGCCAGCACGCAGGCGGCGGCCGGGCTCGGCAGTCCCTGAAAATAGCGCTTGTCGACGATGTCGATGTTGGTGTTAAAGCGCGCCAGCCGCAGCGCCGCGCACGCGCAATACACGAAGGCGGCAATCCAGCCAAGTTTGGTGGACAACCACGGCCCCAGCACGGGCACGGTTTTGGAAAACGCAAAATCGCGTAGCGCCCAGGTGTAGACCACCAGCGCAGGCGCAACGCCGAAGGACACCATATCGGAAAGACTGTCGAGCTCTGCACCAAAATCGCTTTGCGTGCGCGTCAGGCGCGCGATGCGGCCATCGAGACCGTCGAGCACCATGGCGGCAAATATGCCCATCGCGGCATACTCAAAACGTTCGTTCATGGCTTGCACGATGGCGTAGAAACCGGAAAACAACGCCGCCAACGTAAACAGATTCGGCAACCAATAAATGCCCGGCCGCCGGAAGCGCGGCTTCATCGTGGGGCGACCGTATTCGGGAGGCACGCTCATGGCAGCACCGCAAGTATTGATTCCGTAGCGTATACTTTGTCGCCCACCGCTGCACGCGGCGTGGCATCCAGCGGCAGATAGAGATCGACGCGCGAGCCGAAGCGGATGAAGCCGAAACGTTCGCCGCGCGCGAGTTGCTGCCCGGTTTTGGCGTAGCAAAGAATGCGCCGCGCGACCAAGCCGGCCACTTGTACGCAAGTCACGTCCGCCCCGGTCGGCATCTTGATCCACAGCACAGCCCGTTCGTTCTCCAACGACGCCTTGGCCAAGTCTGCGTTGAGAAAGCTGCCCGGGAAATACCACGTCTTGCGCACCTCGCCATCCACGGGGCTGCGATTGGAATGGGCATTGAACACGTTCATAAATACGCTGATTTTAAGCGCATCGCGTTCGAGATAAGGGTCG
>JAYUAH010000072.1:0-6083 GCA_043741415.1 Betaproteobacteria bacterium | reverse complement strand
GCTCGTCTTTGAGCCATTGCTGTAGGGGCAATTGCAAGGTCAGTTCGCTTTCGAGCGCGCGCTCGAGGCCCGCGACATCCCATTGCTCTTCCAGCGTGCCGGCGGGCAGATGCTGTTCGACATAGCCGCTGATCACGTCGGCACGCATGGCGGTGATGGTCTCCGACATATCTTCGGCATCGAGCAACTCGTTGCGCTGCTGGTAAATGACTTTGCGCTGATCATTGGCGACATCATCGTATTCGAGCAAATGTTTACGAATATCGAAGTTGCGCGCTTCTACTTTGCGCTGCGCGTTTTCGATGGAACGATTGATAATGCCCGCCTCGATCGGCTCGCCTTCGGGCACCTTGAGCCGCTGCATGATCGACTTCACGCGCTCGCCGGCGAATATGCGCATCAGCGAATCATCCAGCGACAAATAAAAGCGGCTGGACCCCGGATCGCCCTGGCGCCCCGAACGGCCGCGCAACTGGTTGTCGATACGCCGCGATTCATGACGTTCGGTGCCGACGATATGCAGCCCGCCTGCCTTGACCACCTCGTTGTGCAACTGTTGCCACTCGTGCTTGATGTCTTCGATTTTGCGATTGCGCGTGGCTTCGTCGAGCGTGGTGTCGGCCTTCAATGCCTCAATCTGCGGATTGGGATTGCCGCCGAGCACGATGTCAGTACCGCGACCCGCCATGTTGGTGGCAATGGTGACGCCCTTGGGACGCCCGGCCTGAATCACAATTTCGGCTTCGCGCGCGTGCTGTTTGGCGTTCAACACATTGTGCGGCACGCCGTCTTTTTGCAACAGGCCCGCCAGCAGCTCGGAGTTTTCAATCGAGGTGGTGCCCACCAGCACGGGCTGACCGCGCTTGTAGCAATCCTTGATGTCCTCGATCACAGCCTTGTATTTTTCCGGCGTGGACTGGTACACCAGATCGTTCATGTCCTTGCGGATCATCGGGTGATGCGTCGGAATGATCACCGTTTCCAAGCCGTAGATTTGCTGGAACTCGTAAGCTTCGGTGTCCGCAGTACCAGTCATACCGGAAAGCTTTTTGTACATGCGAAAGTAGTTCTGGAAGGTAATCGTCGCCAGCGTTTGATTCTCTTTCTGGATATCGACGCCTTCCTTCGCCTCCACCGCCTGATGCAAACCTTCGGACCAACGCCGGCCCGGCATCAAACGCCCGGTGAACTCATCGACAATAATAATCTCGCCGTTTTGCACCACGTACTGCTGCTCGTGGTGATACAGCGTATGCGCGCGCAGTGCGGCATTCAGGTGATGCATGAGCGCGATGTTGGCGGCATCGTAGAGGCTGCTGTTGGGCGGCAGCATGCCGGCTTTTTCCAGCAATTCTTCCGCGTGCTGGTGTCCGTCTTCGGACAACATTACCTGATGCGCCTTCTCGTCCACCCAGTAATCGCCTTCTTCGCTCTTTTCTTCTTTTTGGCGCGTGAGCTTGGGCACCACGGTATTCATCTTGACGTACAGATCGGTGGTGTCGTCGGCCTGGCCCGAGATAATCAACGGCGTGCGTGCTTCGTCGATCAAAATCGAGTCCACCTCGTCCACGATGGCAAAGCCCAGCACACGCTGCACCTTTTCCGAGGTCTGGTACACCATGTTGTCGCGCAAATAATCGAAGCCGAACTCGTTGTTGGTACCGTAGGTGATATCCGACGCGTACGCCTGCTGCTTCAGATCATGCGCCATTTGCGACAGGTTGACGCCGACGGTCAATCCCAAAAAGCGGTAGATAATGCCCATCCACTCCGCGTCGCGCTGCGCGAGGTAATCGTTGACGGTGACGATATGCACACCGCGTCCGGCCAGCGCGTTCAGGTACGCCGGCAGCGTCGCCATCAGCGTTTTGCCTTCGCCGGTGCGCATTTCAGAAATCTTGCCGTTATGCAGCGCGATGCCGCCGAGCATTTGCACATCGAAGTGACGCATGCCCAGGGTACGCTGTGAGGCCTCACGCACGACGGCGAAAGCTTCGGGCAGCAGCTCGTCAAGAATTTCGCGGCGTGCTTTTTCTTGCGCCTCTTCCAGCGCGGGCGTGGTTGTGCCCTGCTCGAGCTTCGCCAGATGCGCTTTGATACGACCGCGGAATTCGTCGGTTTTCGCGCGTAATTGATCGTCGGTTAGCTTAGCCAACGCCGGCTCGCACGCGTTAATGGCCGTGACCCGGCGACGATATTGTTTCAGCAACCGATCGTTGCGGCTGCCAAATATTTTTTTAAGAATTCCGGTAACCATGGACGGCTTAACGCTCCTGCGCAAACAAAAAGGGGCGGGGAAATCCCCACCCCTCGCGATTAATCATATTCGCCTAAGTATAAAACTCAGCCGGGCAACTGCAAGAACTGTACGGGGTTGACCGCCACACCACGCTGCAACACCTCAAAGTGCAAATGCGCGCCGGTCGAGCGGCCTGTACTGCCCACTTCTGCGATCTTTGCGCCACGCATCACCATTTCGCCTACTTTGACGAGTAGGCGCGAAGCGTGCGCGTAACGCGTAACCAAATCGTTGCCATGATCGATTTCGACGATATTACCATACTGGGGGTGGTGTTCCGCGGACACCACGATGCCGCCCGCTGCGGCCAGGATAGGCGCGCCTTCCGACCCCGCGAAATCGATGCCATGGTGCAGGGAATGCTGCCCGGTAAAGGGGTCAATGCGCCAGCCGAAATTCGAGTTATAACTGCCGCCGATTACCGGCATCATGGTGGGAATGAGCTTTTTCCTAGCCCCTTCGAGCGTCAGCAGCGATTCGAGCACACCCAGTTTATCGCCGCGGTCATCCACTTGGCGGGTCACCATATCCACCTTCTGCGACAACTCACTCAAGGTAAAATTGCGGCTGGGCGCGCTGGATGGCGCACCGCCGCGGCCCGGTGTTTCATTAAACTGGAATTCCTGCGGCTTGAAGCCGGCCAGTTTGGCCAGCCGCTCGCCTAACGTGTCCAGCCGCAACAGTTGTGCCTGCATCTCACCGAGGCGCTTGGCCATCGCGTTGAGGTTGTCACGCATGTAGGATTCGTTCTGATTCTGTTGGGTCTGCTGAATAGAAAGCACCTGATGCTGCAAAAAGGGCATAAAGTGCAAATCATCGGCAAAGCGCAGCATTACGAAATTGAGCGCACCCGCGATGGCGACGACGCCGAGTAACGCTGCCGCAAGCATGCCGGCGATATGCGGTTTGCTCAGGGTGATGGAGCGTACCTTAGCAAATTGGCCAGAAACGAGAATAATGTTCACTACTTACCTCCAGGCTGCAAACGATGCCTCTACGTGACATGCGGCACCTGATCGACGCGACGGCAGAACTTCAATCCGTGCGCAAACAAGCGCAAAAACAGGCGGTATTGCAACAGGCTTTTGTAGACTACACCCCGGTCGAACTTGCTTTTCTTAGCCAGGCAAGTCGTGTGGGTTACATCAAGGCAGGAACGCTATACTTATTGGCAGATCATGCAGCCGTCTCCGCGAAGTTGCGGCAACTGCTACCGCGTCTGCTGCCCGTATTCCGTAAACTGGAACCGCAGGTTACTGGAATTAAGGTTGAGCTGCAAGTGAAGGGTGCGCCGGACGGATCGGCGCGCGCAACTCAAAAAAAGGACTTGCCCTCTGATTCGATTGAGTATTTTGACAAACTCTCGCAATCGGTCAGCAATCAGGAACTCAAGTCAGCGATTACCAACCTAGTGCAAAAACGACGTAAGTAGCTGATTTTGTTTTATTTTTTAAAAATCAAACACCGGCGGCTTGCGGCTGCCACACCATGAAGCGCGGGGCGTCTTCGGCCTTGGCGAAGGTACAGAATTCCCACGCGGCCTGGTCTTCGAGTAACGCGCGCAGCAACTGGTTGTTCATCGCGTGGCCGGATTTGAAACCGCTGAAGGCACCGATAATCGGGTGGCCCAACAAATACAAATCACCGATCGCATCCAGCGCCTTGTGTTTGACGAATTCGTCGTCGTAGCGCAGGCCGTCGCTATTCAGGATGCGGTATTCGTCCAGCACGATGGCGTTATCCAGGCTGCCGCCCATCGCCAGCCCTTGCGAGCGCATGGCTTCCACGTCTTGCACAAAACCAAAGGTGCGCGCGCGGCTCACCTCTTTGACATAGGAGGTGGACGCAAAATCAAAGCTGACGGTTTGCCGTGAGCGATCGAACACCGGGTGGTTGAATTCAATGGCGAGATCAATCTTAAAGCCGTTGTGCGGCTCGAGACGCACCCATTTGTCGCCTTGGCGCACTTCAACCGTTTTCAGAATGCGAATAAAGCGCTTGGCGGCGTTCTGTTCTTCGATGCCGGCCGATTGCAGCAAAAACACAAACGGCCCCGCGCTGCCGTCCATGATCGGCACTTCGGGCGCGGAGAGGTCGATATAAACATTGTCCAGACCCAAACCAGCCAGCGCCGACATCAAATGCTCGACCGTGCCGACGGTCGTACCATCTTTTTGCAAACACGACGCCAGCCGCGTATCACCCACCGCGTACGGATCCGCCTTGATTTCCACCACTTGCGGCAAATCAACGCGCCGGAACACGATGCCGGTGTCGACCGCAGCCGGACGCAGCTTCATGTACACCTTTTCACCGGTATGCAGACCGACGCCAGTAGCGCTGATGACGTTTTTTAGCGTACGTTGCCGAATCATGGTTTAGCCCGCGCGATCAGTCGCAGCGTTACCCCAAAAATAACAAAATATTGTTTAAATTCAATAAGATATGAATTATAACATGTAGACTAACGCGACTGAAAGCGTTTCGTCATACAGACGGCGTATGGACTTGAGCCACCGTTTCGCAAATACAACAGCCGCAACAGCCGGACGCGGGTGACCCGGCGTCCGGCGGTGCACAGTTACGCCTGACTAATCGGCCTGTTTACGCAAAAACGCCGGGATATCCAGCGTTTCGACGCCCGATTGGCGCATCGCCTCGACGGTTGCATCGCGATTGCGGCGACGCATTACCGCCGGTTGTTCGAGGTCGTCGTAATTGACTTCGAGCGCATGATTATCGGTGCCGGTTTTTTGCACCACCACTTGCAGCGGCTTCATTTGGCTGCGGCCCATCGGCTTGCCCAAGCCGGTGGCGACTATCGTCACGCGCAGATTGTCTTCGATGCTTTCGTCGTAAACGGTACCCACAATCACCGTCGCCGAATCTGCCGCGAAGGCCTTGATGGTTTCCATCACTTCGTACATTTCCTGCAACTGGAAACTCGCCTTGCTCGCCGAAATATTCACCAGCACGCCGCGCGCGTCGGAAATGTTGATGTCTTCGAGCAGCGGACACGCCACCGCTTGCTCCGCCGCCGCGCGTGCACGGTCGGGACCAGCGGCCTTGGCCGAGCCCATCATCGCCATGCCCATTTCCGCCATCACCGTGCGCACGTCGGCAAAGTCGACGTTGATCATGCCGGGGCTGCTGATGATTTCCGCGATGCCAGCCACGGCGCCGTGCAGCACGTCGTTGGCAGCCTTGAACGCTTCGTCCAGCGTCACCGCGTTGCCCAGCACTTGCGTGAGCTTGTCGTTCGGGATCACGATCAGCGAATCGACATGCTGCGCCAGGGCTTCGAGGCCTTCCATCGCGATGCGCTGACGCTTGCCTTCGAAGGCAAACGGCTTGGTCACCACCGCGACCGTCAGCACGCCGAGCTCCTTGGCGATCTCCGCCACCACCGGTGCCGCACCCGTGCCGGTGCCGCCGCCCATGCCCGCCGTGAGGAACAACATGTCGGCACCGCTGATGAGTTCAGCAATGCGCTCACGGTCTTCCATCGCGGCTTGACGGCCCACTTCAGGGTTAGCGCCGGCGCCCAGACCTTTGGTCACGTTGGTGCCCAACTGCAACGTCACCTTGGCTTGATTGCGCTTTAGCGCTTGCGCATCCGTGTTGGCGCAGATGAACTCCACGCCGGCTACACCTTGCGCGATCATGTGATCCACAGCGTTGCCGCCGCAGCCACCCACGCCGATTACCTTGATGATTGCTTCCTGCGACTGCGCATCGATCAGCTCTATCATTTTGTGCCTCCGTTTTGCGTCGATTATAAAAA
>JAYUAH010000071.1:0-6083 GCA_043741415.1 Betaproteobacteria bacterium | reverse complement strand
CCACGCGAAAATAGCGCACCGGGGCGGGCAGATTGACGGGACGCACGCCGCGCCAGCACAGGCGCACCACGGCCTCCGGGTCAAAATCGAAATGGCGCATCCACAGTTGATGGCGCATCACTTGCCGCAATGCTTCAACCGGATACACGCGAAATCCGAACAGCGAGTCGCCGATGCCGGTCCACAGCGTTTCCAGATTGGCCCACCAATTCGACACGCGCCGTCCCTTCACCCGCAAGCCCGGTGCGCTGGCATCGAACACCGGCACGCCCAGGATCATCGCCGCCGGTTGTGTAGTGGATTGCGCCATGAACGCGGGAATACGTTCGGGCGGATGCTGCCCGTCCGAATCCATGGTGAGCGCGTGACTGAAGCCCGCGGCGGCGGCGCATTCCAGACCGTGCAACACAGCCGCACCCTTGCCGCCATTGCGTGGCAACACGATCACGCGCAGCCCCGCGTCGTGCTCGGCCATCGCCAACAAGCCCGCCGCGCTGCCGTCCGTACTGCCATCCACCACCACCCACACGGGCGCCCAGTACTGCCGCGCTGCGCGTACGGTATCGTAGACTTTAGCACCGGGGTTATAACTGGGAATGAGGACCAGATGCGTGGTCGAGGCCGCGCTCATGACGGCGAACGCGCGGTCAGTGAGGCCGCAGGGTCCGTTTGCCGATGCAGGGAATGCTCCGGGTAAAACGCCGATCCGTGCGCGAGTTCCTGCGCAAAGTAGTGCTCGAGTTCGGTTCTGAAGTGTTGTGTATCCTGCGGTGGATCAAAGCGCCGTCCCAGGCGCACGCGATAATGTATCGGCATCGGCGGCTTGCGGAACAGCGGCCAGCCTTTGCTCAAATACTTCGAATCCGTTTCTATGATTATTGTCTGCACCGGCACCTGGGCATGATGTGATATCAGCCCGACACTGCCTTTGAGCGGATTGATCGGGGATGTAATCGTGCGCGTGCCCTCGGGAAACAACAATAGGTGGCTGCCGCAGTGAAAATCGTCGCTGGCCAGCCGTACCATGCTGCGCAACGGTTCATTGCGTATGTAGCGCGCGAACCGTGCTCCGACACCGAGAAACACATTGTTCATCAATTCAGCTTTCAGTACGCAGGCGACATTCGGCAAGCGTGAAATCACCATCACGGCATCCAACATGCACGGATGATTGGGCGCAATAATCAGCGGCGGTTGATCGCGCAGCGCGTCGAGCGCCTCCAAATCAAAACTAAAGCGACGCGATAGGCTCAGCATGGCGAGGTAAAACCGGAACGCGGCCATGATCACGTAGCGTCCGAGCGCGCGCCCGCGGCGCTCGGACAGCAGCGGAGAAATAATGATCGCAATCAGCGTCCAGGCCACACACATGATCCCCAGTGATGCCAAGCCCAGATACAGTACCAAGTAATCGTAGGCGCTGACCAATACTCGCAAAACGGCACGCATGATCAGTTGCGCTGGCCGCACGTGTTCAACAAAGGCAGCACGCCCGTCGCCTCGATTTCCAGCAACAAATCCTCGCGGCAGATGTCGGCTTGCAGATATACCGCGTCGGGTGCCGTGCCGATGCCGCGCGCGAGCTCGACGCGTATCGGTGCGAAATCCGCCGCGCGACGCACGTACACTTTGTATTTCAGGCTGGCGAGATCAAACCCAGGCTGACGTGCGGTACGATTGGCTTCAGTCAGCACGGCCTTAACATTGTTCAGGGTCTCGCGGGTTTGCGCCAACACATCGTCGGCGTGCAGCGTTGCGTGACCCACCACACTGGCGGTGCCGGATACAAACAACACCTCTTCTTGCGGTAACCGTAACAGCGTGGCGCGCGAGAACACCGGGCTGCGCGGGCCATATTGCGGCGGATAATGATAAGCACTGATTTGCCGCGGATTTTCAATGTGGGTTGAGGCTACACGGCCGGCGAGGAAGGCAATGGTCAGCGGCCCATCGGCCGCGCCCAACGCACATGCGGCCGGCACGTTGCCCGTTACCGCGTGTCCGTGGGCAGCGTATGCATCCTGCCGTCCCTCATTGAACTGGCGATAACGCTCCAACCCGTTGCTGTGTACGTTAATGTCAGGCAGGTAGTTCCAGAATCGAAACAGGCACGGATAGTCTAATTTCTCAATTAAATCAAATACTTGGCTATACGCGGATGCTGCGGCCTGCTGCATCGCTGTGTTGTCGGCAACCGCTGCAAAGTCAGTCTCAGCCAGGGTCATCACACCAAACAGAAAATCAGGGTCATGACGATAGTCGATAGCGCCGTGACGTCCTTGTGTCACGGGGCCGCTGCTACGCCAAACTTCACACAGAGATTCGTCGACGTCCAGCCGTCGCATGCCGATGCGCTTGCACGGCACCGCCATCTCAGCCATCGAGCGCGGATCATCCGCGGTGGAGAAACACAGTGCACCCAGCACCTGCGCTTTCCACGGAGCCGGTTGTTGCAAAAACGCCTCGAGCGACAGGTTTTCAACCTGCAGGTGTGATGCCTGGTCGCGTATCAATTCATTGCCGTGCCGGTATCCGTCACGGCCCGGATGTTGTGTTTGCGCATCCGCAACGCCTTCAACGTGCGCCCGAAGCAGAACAAGGACGCCGCGTAATACAGTCCCTTAAACACCAGCAACCGGCTGCGCAGCGGCGTTCTTCCGAACACGTCGCCAGCCAGCACCGATAGCAGAGCCTCTTTCACGCGAAAAGGGTTGCGCGGCCCCATGAACATATTGCGCAAAGTCGGATTGGTCACACGGTAAATAAACCATAAAAACGCTTTCGGTCCGCGGCGCATCGTACGATCGAAGTTTTTGAGTGCGGCGGCCGCCTGCTGCGGGTGACGCAGGCAGGTATTCACGGTGTCGGCCCCGACAAAGGCGCTGTGCATGGCCAGCATCACGCCTGAAGAAAATACCGGGTCAATAAAAGTATACGCGTCGCCCAGCAGCAGGTAATTGCTGCCGTGCGTGCGATCGCAGACATAGGAAAAGTTGCCCGTGGCTTCAACCCCCGCAGTCAGTTGCGCATGCTGCAGCCGTTGTTGCAACGGCGCACAGAGCGCGATGGTTTCCAGCAAAAACTGATCCAACGGTTTCTTGTTGCGCGTTTTCAGGTAATACGGCCAGGTTACCGCGCCCACGCTGGTGGCGCCGTCGGCCAGCGGAATGACCCAGAACCAGCCATGATCGAACCAGTACACCGTGATATTGCCTGCGGCCTTGCCCGGATTGCGTTCGGCCCCGGTGAAGTGTCCGTAAATCGCGGCGCTGTTGTGTTTGGTGTTGCGATGCTTGGCTTTGAAGCGATTGGCGAGAAAGGTATCGCGGCCCGACGCATCCAGTACAAAGCGTGTGCCCACCATTTCGACGCTGCCGTCGTCGTGGCGCGCCTGCACCAGCGCGCCGCTGTCGCCGGCCAGGAACGTGACTTCCTGCACCTGGCACCCTTCCACCACGCGCGCATTTTTGCGGCTGGCGTTGCGTATCAGAATTTCGTCAAACTCGGAGCGCCGCACCTGATATGCCATGGGCATTGATTTGTCCAGGGCATCGGCAAACTCAAAGCACTGTTTGTGTGTATGCCACGGCGAGACAAACTCCGCGCCCCATTTTTCCATGCCGATGGCGCGCACGGCATCGGCCACGCCCAGTTTTTCCAACAGCGGCAAATTGGCGGGGAGCAGCGACTCACCGATATGAAAACGCGGATGGTGCGCTTTTTCCAGCAGCGTCACGCGATAGCCGCGCTCCGCCAGCAACGCAGCCGCTGTCGCGCCCGCCGGTCCGCCACCGATAACCAGCACATCGCAGTCCGAACTACGGATAGCAGTTGATGTGGGGAGCGCATTCATAACCGGCCTGACATAGTATTTTTCGCTGGGAATTGTATCCCATAGCCTTGGCCCGCATGTGGTTTTGTCCTCTCCTAAACGACCAAAGTGCTATTCGCTGCCAATTAATCTCGTAAATAATAGAAGAAAGTGGCCGCGCTTGCCGCCTGTTTTTATGGCGCAGGGAGCTATTCGCGCTGACGACAGAGAGCGGCCAGGCGGTTTTTTCACGATCTTTAACATAAGCTGCGGAAAAGAGAAAGATATCGACGCCCCCTCACCCGCTGCATTACAATTTCACCGCGTAAAACAACACATTGAGTCAATTTGGCGATTAGCCGAAATTGGCCTGGTATACGTATCCTAACGAGCAACTTTCGCATCACTTTCACGTTCCATGACCATTCAGGCTATGAACTATGAACTCCGCGCACGATAACCCGAAAGCCACTGTGCCGAGCACATCCGAATTGCAGCGCGAGGTGGCGGCGCTGATGGTCGAGTGTCTGAACCTCGAAATCACGGCGGATCAAATTACCCCTGACGCACCCTTGTATGGCGAGGGCCTGGGTCTGGATTCGATTGATGTGCTGGAAGTTGCCTTGACCGTGTCCAAGCGCTATGGCCTGCAATTGCGTGCCGACAACGCGGACAACCATCAGGTTTTCAGTTCGTTGCGCAGCCTCTGTGACTATATTGCAACGCAGAGAATCCGTTAATGGCGCGTCGTGGGTTGCGCTGGCTGGGCATTGCGGCGCTGATAATAGGCTATCCGTTACTGGCACATTACACCAATGAATCGGCGTCCAGCGGCTGGGGCGCCTGGGTTGCCATCGCACCCGTGATCTTGATCGCGCTGGTGCTGGCCTGGCGTTCACCGCGGCGCGCCATCCTGCTCGCAGCGCTGGCGCTACTGTGTTTTTCGTTGTGGGCCGGATGGTCGGCGCTGGTGCAGCATGTGGGGCTGGTGTATTGGCTGCAACATGTCGGGATGCAGCTTGTTCTGTTCACCATGTTTGGCCGCACGCTGCTCGCCGGCCGGCAACCGCTGTGCACCCGCTTTGCGGCGGCGGTGCACGCGCCGTTGATACTGCCACCGCAGGGCGAAAAATACACGCGCCAGGTCACGCTCGCGTGGACCTTGTTTTTTGCCGCCATGGCCTTGGTTTCCACCGCACTTTTTTTTATGGCACCACTGGCCACGTGGTCGGTGTTCGCTAATTTCCTTACGTTGCCGTTGGTTGCGCTGATGTTCGTGGTCGAATATGCGGTGCGTAGACGCGTGTTGCCCGACATGCAACACTCGATTCTCGACGCTGTGCGGGCGTTCAGGAACAACTCCAGGAACACCGCGGCGCATCCACGCTAGTTGTTTCGACCCTGATGATGTCTTCACTGCCGCTGGTATCACACGCCTCCCCGGACAGCGTCATTGCGTGGCGCCGTGACGGGGCAGTGACCGTGCGCGAATTCATGGCCGAGGTGAATCAGCTTGTCGCCCGCTTCCCCGCCGGCAGACACTTGCTTAATTTGTGCAGTGACCGCTACCGCTTTAGCGTGGGCCTGGCTGCCGCGATCGTGGCGGGCAAAGTGAGTCTGCTGCCGTCGACCCATACCGCGGGCGTGATAAGCCAGGTCAAGGATTATGCAGCGGATGTGTTTTGTTTAACCGATAGCGAGCGCTGCACGGTGGATCTGCCGCAGATGCGTTATCCACCGATGAGTGCAAACCCCCGGGATGTATTTGCGATGCCGCAAATTGACCGCACGCAGCGCGTCGCGGTGGTGTTTACGTCGGGCTCGACGGGTACCCCCCAGCCGCATCCCAAATCCTGGGGTGCGCTCGTCGGTAGCGTGCAGGCGGAGGCGTTGCGTCTGGCGTTGCCGCGCAATGCATCCTGTAGCGTGGTGGGTACTGTACCGCCACAACACATGTATGGGTTTGAATCCACAGTCCTGATGGCGTGGCACAACGGCAACGCATTCAGCCATGCACAGCCGTTTTATCCGGCTGATATTTGCCAGGCGTTGGCCGCGGTATCCGCGCCTCGCGTATTGGTGTCCACGCCCATGCATCTGCGTGCTCTGCTCGATGCGGGACTGGCGCTGCCGGAAACCGCGTGCGTGGTCTGCGCTACCGCGCCGCTGTCGATTCAACTCGCGCAACGCGTCGAAGCACGTTTCAATGCGCCCCTTTTGGAAATTTATGGCAGCACCGAAACCGGTCAAATTGCCAGCCGCCATCCCGCGC
>JAYUAH010000070.1:0-2559 GCA_043741415.1 Betaproteobacteria bacterium | reverse complement strand
TGACCTCGGGCCAGGCCAATGTGCCGATAGCGCCAAATGCGCACCAAAACCCCGATAACATCAATAAAAGCAATATCTTACGCATGCTTTACGATAGCACACGCGGGCCTGCGGGCGCAATCTCCAGGCCGCTAGCGGCTTGCGACCCATGGCACGGTCGGGCATAAACAACAAAATGCCAGCCGCCATGGGCTGTGGGACAATTTCCACATGGAAAAAGCGCTAGCCTCTTTCACGGCAGGTCATGGCATTGCGGCGACGCCGCCATCGCGGCGCGCGTTAATGGCGGTTGCCTTGTTCGTGCTGTATGTTTTGATGGACCGGCTGACGTACGTATTTCCCGCAAGGTTCGGCATTACGCCGTTCAACCCGGAAGCGGCGCTGGCCATCGTCATGCTGATGTTTTGCGGTTTGCGCTATGTGCCTTTGGTTTTTCTGGCGGCGGTCGCCGGCGAAGCCACGTTGCCGTTGCCTGCGTCGGCACGGCCGCTGGTCTTGATCGTGATCAACGGCGCCATCCTGACTGCGGGTTATGCGTGCATTGCGATGTTGCTGAAAGGCCGGTTTCGCATCCGCATCGATCTGGATACGCAGCGCGACGTGTTGCGGCTGATCGGCGTAACGTTGGCGTGCATGCTGCTCTGTGGTGTGGCGTACGTGGGCGCGCTCGTGTGGTTCGGCATTGGACCGGTGGATCGTTATTTCGTCGGCGCGCGCCGTTTTTTCATCGGCTACAGCGTTGGCATACTGGTGGCGGCGCCGCTGTTGTTGATGGCGTTTAGCGAACCACGGCGCGCGCAGTTCTGGGCTTATCTGCGTTCGATCGAGGCCTGGCTGCAGATCGCGGCTATCGCGGCGTGCATGAGCTGGGTGTTCTCGCAAGAGCAGCGTGACCATGTGCAGTATTTTTATGTGCTGTTCTTGCCCCTGATCTGGACTGCCGCACGGCGCGGCATGGTGGGCGCTGCGAGTGCGCTGATAGTGATTCAGACCGGTTTGCTGCTCTTGGTTTATTTCAGCGGCTATCAACCGCTATCGGTATTCGAGTTGCAGTTACTGTTGATTACCCTGGCAATTACCGGATTGCTGCTGGGGGTATCGATCGATGAACAGCGGCGCGTCACCGCGGATTTTCACGAATCGCTCAAACTCGCCGCGGCCGGCGAAATGGCTGCCGCCATTGCCCATGAGATCAACCAGCCACTCACCGCGCTATCAAACTACGCCACCGCGGGACAACTGATTGCGGCCTGCGCCCACCCCGATCGCGCGCTATTGAACGACACCATGGGCAAGTTGATGGAAGAATCCCGGCGCACCTCGGCCGTGGTGCGCCGCTTGCGCGATTTTTTCCGTGCGGGCGCAACACGCCTGGAACGAATGGTCATGAGCGATCTGACGGCAAAAATCGTGCAGTCATTGCGCAGCAAGGCGGAAACCGCTCACGTCACACTGGAAATCCGCACCAGCGGCGACACGCCGCGGGTACTGGTGGACCCCTTGCAGATTGAGGTAGTGCTGCGCAATCTGATCCTGAATGCGATTGAAAGTGCGGCCGCTGTGAGTGCGCAGGGCGGCCATGTCGAGTTGCACATTCAAACCAACCGGGCGGGCGAAATCGTGGTTGCGGTGCGCGACAATGGATCAGGCATACCGGAAGCGGACAGCGAGCGCTTGTTTGATTCATTTGTGACCACTAAAACCTCGGGCATGGGCATGGGCCTGGCGATCAGCCGCGCCATTGTGGAGGCACACGGCGGACGCATCTGGGCTGTCCCCGGTGCGTCGGGTCTGTTATGTTTTGCGCTGCCGCCGGAGGCGCCCGCACACGCGGCGGTGGCCAGCTAAAATATAAAATAGCGGGGGAGAGTCGATGCAGGAAAAAACGGAATTTCAGCGTTCGCAACTCACGGTGTATGTGGTGGATGATGATCCCGCGATCCGCGATTCGCTGTCGCTGTCGCTGAGTCTGCGCGGCTACCACATTGCCCAGTTCGCCAGCGCGGAAGATTTTTTGAATGCGTTTGATGCCACGTGGATGGGCTGCGTGGTCGCCGACATCCGCATGCCGGGCATGAGTGGGCTGCAACTGCAGACGACGCTCAGCGAACGCGGCTCGAAGCTACCGGTAGTGATCATCACCGGCCATGGCGATGTGATGTCCGCGCGTAGTGCATTTCGAGGGCAGGCGATCGACTTTCTCGAAAAGCCGTTTGACGACGAGCATTTGATCAGCGCGATCGAAACCGCTTATGCGCACGAGCTTGGGCGCCTGAACAATCAGGCGGGCAAGACGCGCCGCGAAGCGATTTATGCGTCGCTGTCGCCGCGCGAGCGCGACGTGATGAAGTTTTTGTTGCGCGGACTGCACGCCAAAGAAATCGGCGAGCAACTGGGCATCAGCCACCGCACGGTAGAAGTACACAAGGCGCACATCATGGAAAAAATGGGGGTGCGCAGTGTCATCGACATCGTGCGCATGGGCACTAATGCCGGCGACGATAAATCTACGTAACTAATTGATTTTAAATAATTATTTTATACCGAGGTCGCGCATTG
>JAYUAH010000069.1:0-6087 GCA_043741415.1 Betaproteobacteria bacterium | reverse complement strand
AAAACGGTGAATGCCGCTGGCAGCGCCGCCACGGCACACGGCTTGGTACGCGACAACGACGGCAACTTCTGGTTCGATATCAACACCGGCCGCCGCGGACTCGGCAAACTCGAAGTGGCCACCGACAAAATCACTGTGTATCAAACACCGCCTGATATGTCGCCACTCGGCGGCGCCGTCACCATGGATGTCGACGGCAAAGGCAAAATCTGGGCCTCGACGCCCAACGGCGCGGTGCGCTTCGATCCGGCCACCGAGCGTTTCACCGAATTCAAATCGCCGGCGTCACCCATCAAGGGCGCCATCGCGACCTACGGCGCGGCGGGCGACCGCGACGGCAACGGCTGGTGGGCGCAGATGGCGGTTGACACCATCGGCAAAGGCGACGTGGCGAGCGGCAAAACCATCGCGGTGAAACTGCCGGCGCTGCAATCCGAACTCGACCGTCTGAACCCGGAGGATCGCGCGTTCTTCGAGAATTTCAGCGGCGCGAATTTCAGCATCCCGGTGCCTTGGGCGCAAGGCCCGCGCCGCATGGGTACCGACAAAAACGCCGACGTGCTGTGGGTGGGCAACTCGTGGGGCAACACGCTAGCGCGCATCGACACCAAAACACTCGCCACCAGCTTCGTGAAATTCCCCGATCCCACCATGCAGCCGTATCATATCGCCGTCGATAACAAGCACAATGTGTGGGGCAATTTGTGGACCTCGGATCGCATCGTCAAACTTGATCCGGGCGCCAACCGCTGGACGGCGTTTGATCTGCCGGTGCGCGGCACCGAGATTCGCCATATCGCGCTGCTGGAGCGCGACAACAAGTTGCAGGTGGTGATGCCGGTTTATCGTACCAACCAGATGGGGGTGATGGTGGTGCGCAGTGAGGCGGAGATTAATGCGTTGAAGACGCAGTAAGGCTGCTGTGTGCGCCGTATTCGCGTTTGCTCGATACTCCATCATCGCGATTCAACAGCAGCGTTGATGCGAAAAGTTTGGGCTAACAAAATTCGACATTGGCTGACTGCGAGGTCGCCGAACAAGCCGTATATTCTGCGTACTATTCAGCTTTGCTTAGCCCATCCAGTTCTCAACACTAAGCTGCCTAACGCGCCTGAAGTCTTTAACGTTATTGGTAACAACTGTCGCGCCAAGGCTGCGCGCGTGTGCCGCGATCAGCAGATCGTTTGCGCCGATGAGCTGGCCACGCTTTTTCAGGTCGGCGCGTATATCCGCATAATGTTCAGCCGCGGCGCGCGACCAATCCAAAACCGCCACATGGCGCACCAGTGTATCGACGGCGACGCGATTGGCTTTTTTCCTGGTGGACACCTGCACACCATAGAGTAACTCAGCCAACGTGACCACTGACATGGACTGCCGGTCGAGAGGTACTGTCTGGATGCGTTCCAGGAGTTTTTGCGAGGCACGCCGCAGGAGGAAGGCACAGGTGTCCGTATCGAGCATGTAGAGCGCGTTCACGGAAACCTGCGCTCCTGCACCGGAAGGTCTTCAACGCCGTCCATGAAATCGTCACTGGCGCGAACTTCAGAGGCCAGAAAACCCGTCCAGTCCTTCGGCCGCGGCGACAAGATGACCTCGTCACCGTCCTTGCGGATAAAAACTTCTTTCATGTCCTCGGGAAATCTGAATTCCAACGGAATGGTGACAATTTGCGCGCGATTGTTCTTGCCCACCCGGGCGGTGCGGTGATCCATGGTAGCTCCTTTGGCCATGCCATGTATCGAAGTATGTGGCAAACGCCGGCATGTGTCAAGGCATGTGGCAAACGCCAGACGCAGGCACACTAACGCTCACACAGAGTACTCACTCCGGCGCAAACCCGGCAACCTTTACCACCTCGGCCCAGCGGGCGATCTCACGGCGTATATGTTCTGCAAATGCGTCGGGGGCCATGCCACCGGGCTCTGAACCTTCGGCCAGCAGCCGTTCCTGCAAGTCGCGGGTACCCAGTATGCTTTTGATCCCGGATTGCAGAGTCAATACGATGCCCGCCGGCGTGCCCTTGGGAACCACCAACCCCTGCCACGAACTCACGTCGAATTGCGGCAGCCCAACCTCCGCTGTCGTCGGCACTGCGCCGGCGGTAGCGATGCGCCGCTTCGAGGTGACCGCGTGCGCGCGCAACTTGCCGATGCCCAAATAAGGGATCGCCCCCGGCGGTTGCTGCAAGGCGACCTGCACTTGTCCGCCGATGAGGTCGGTCAGCGCGGGGCCGGCGCCTTTGTAAGGGATATGCACGAACTTGAGCCCCGTTTGCGACAGGAATAATTCCATCATCAGATGCGAAGCGCCGCCGCTGCCCGACGACGCATAGTTAAGCTGCCCCGGCTTTGCGCGCGCGAGTGTGATCAATTCGCCGTACGCCGCCGCCGGTACCGCCGGATGCGTGACGATGAACATCGGCGAGAGCGCTGTCATGGTTACCGGCGCAAAATCACGCAGCGGGTGGTAGGGCAACGCACGAAAGGTGCTGACGTTGGTCGCCAGCGTGCTGATGGTGCCGAAGAACAAGGTATAACCATCCGGCGCGGCGCGCGCGGCGATGAGCGCGGCAATGTTGCCGCCCCCGCCGGCCCGGTTATCCACGACCACCTGCTGCCCGAGCCTTTCGGACAACTTCGCGCTGATGGTGCGCGCCATGATGTCGGTTGCACCGGCGGGCGCGAACGGCACAATGGCGCGTATGGGACGCGACGGATAAAGATCAGCGGCGATACATGCCACGGCCTGCGCCGCGCTCAGGAGTGCCGCCAGCGCGTATCTACGGTTCAAGGTATATCGACAGCGCCCTACCTGGAGCGCGCATCGGACAGCAACACCCGGTTGCTGCCGGCTTTTTTGGCGGCATACAACGCGCGATCCGCCGCTTCGCCCAGTTCAGTCGCGCTTTTCAGTTCCGGAAAGCTTGCGATGCCGGCGCTGAACGACACCGAGAACTCGATGTTTTCCGCGAGGTGCGTCACCTGCGCGAAGGTGGCTCTCACATGATCGATCACTTGCCGCGCGGTGTCGGGATCGGTATCGGGCAGCACCACGGCAAATTCTTCTCCGCCGTAACGGCCGATGATGTCTGACCGGCGCAGGCGCTGCTTCAGTATACGCGCCAGCGCGCGTATCACACGATCCCCGGTGGGATGACCGTAGGTGTCGTTCACAAACTTGAATTTATCGATGTCGATCATCACAAAGGACATCTGCGCCGAGCGCCGGCGGGCGGTCGCGAGCTCTTTGTCGAGCTCGGACTTGATGCGCGTGTGATTGAGCAGCCCGGTGAGACTGTCGCGCTCCATGAACGAGCGCAGCACGCGATAACGCTCCGCGCGTATTTCCACCGCGGCCACCAGATGGCTCGCCTGAATCGGTTTGCTCAGAAACTCTTCGCCGCCAAAGCGCAATGCCTGCAACTGCCGGCCGCGGTCGGTTTCGCCCGATAAATAAATGATTGGAATGCTCACGTACTCGTCGTGCTGGCGCACCACAGCAGCCAATTCGTCGCCTGAACAATCGGGCATGTACATGTCGAGCAGGATCAGCTCGGGCTGAAAATCGCTGAGGTCTTCCAGCAGGGTCGCGGGATCGGTAACCAACCGCGTCTGCATGCCCGCCCGCCCCAGCATGGCGGCGGTGAGCATGGCATGGGTGCGCGTATCGTCGACGATCAGCACGCGCAGCGGCTCGCGCAAGCCATCCATCGTGAGTATGTCGAGCCGTTCGACGATGGTGCTGACATCGAGCGGCTTGATGAAATAGCCTTTCGCGCCGGCGCGCACCGCCTCCAGCCGCGCGGGCAGGTCACTGCGCCGCGAGATAAACAACACCGGCACGTTGGCGATGCATTCGGGCGTCAGCGTGCGCACGGCTGTTGCACCGGCAAGATTGCCCTGTTCAAACACGATGTCCATCAAGATTGCCGCTGGGCGCGATTCTCCCAAAGCCTGCTCCAGCTTTGCGGGATCGTCGTACACCCTTACGTCGTAGCCGAAGTGCCGCATTTGCCGTGCAAGTTCCGCCGCAAGCAACGCGTCGTCCTCGAACAAAAAAACAGTACGGCGTGCGTTCCCGGCGCCTTCTCCGGTTTTCTCCGGGCCTTCGTGCCTAGTCAAGTCGGGCAGCGGGCTTTCCGGTTCACGAAAATGTTTTGCATCCTCCGCAAGCAGGGCTATCAGCGCATCGATTTGCGGCACGGCTGCCGGCGCGATATCGCCATTGGCGGCCTCGCTCTTGTGCAGCAATTCGCTGATGCGGGCCGCCGTGACGCTCAGCTCGGCATACCCAAACGTCGCGCCGGAGCCCGCCAGCGTATGCAGCAACCGATACAGGAGCTTGTGTCCCCCGGCGGCGCCGCCGCTGCGCGTATTGTTCCACGCCAGCGACACGTGTTTCAGGCGCTCGGGCAGCTCGTCGGTGTACTGCCGCTGCAGATATCGTACCTGATCGTGAAGATTATCGGCGGTCATAGGATCGTTGCATGTGCGGACGCATTATATAAGCATCTGTTTTCAAAAGCATTCTTATTCTTCGCAGATTTTCTCATTAACGCCCCCTCGGAGCGTGTCAAGTCCAAGCCGGCGCTGGTGGCAGGAACCCATCCGCGGTCGAATGCCGCTGCTCAATCCAGCGGCGTCAGCTTGATAATCGAAGCCCCGTGATTGCTGCCCACCCAAAACGTCACCGGCTGGGTCGAGTTATCCACGAACACGCGCCGCACATTGGTCGGCCGCGGCAGCAGGTATTCGATGAATTTTCCGGTTTTGGGATTCATACGGAAGATACGGTCGCTCGACATCGAGCCGCCCCATAAATCGCCGTTGCGGTCGAGCGTCGCGTCATACGGGTAGGTGTAGGGCGTGGGCACCTCCCACTCTTTGATGTCTTCGGTTTTCGGATCGAACATCGCGACTTTGTTGCCGGCGAATTCGGCGAACCACACACGGCCTTGCGCGTCCATCATGGCGCGGCGCGGACGCGAGCGTTTGGTCGGTGTGGGATACAAATTGATCTGGCCGGTTTTGGCGTCGATGCGGCCCATGGCTTCGTCGCCGAAATCCATGAAGTAGAGATTGTTCCTGTCGTCGGCCACCATGCCATACGGTGAATGGTTGCTGCCTTCCAGTGCAAACTTGAACGGATCGAACTGCTCGTACTTGCCGCTCGCGGTATCCAGCCGCAGCACGATTTGCCGGCCGATCTCGGTTGTCCACACCTTGCCGTCGACATGCGCGGACTTCGCCATCACCATCGATTGCTGCACGTCCTTGCCGTTGAGTTCCGCGGGCAACGGATACACCTTGAACTGTTTGGTTTTTACTTCGAATTTGACCAAGCCGGTCTGGAACATCGACGCCAGCCACCAGTTACCCTCGCGATCCTGATCCAGCGCCAATGTGCCCGTTGCCGCGCCCGGTTTGATGGTCGGGAACGTGTATTCCGTGTGCGCGCCGGTTTTAGGATCGAGACGGCCCAACGTGTTCTCGGCGAAGTTGGAATACCAAGCGATGCCCTCGCTGTCGGTCATCACGTCGTGCGGCGAGATCGTTTTGCGCGGCAAATCGTACTCGACCATCAACACGCGCGTGGCGCGGCCTTTGGGGCGCGGCAGCGTCTTGAAAGGGTATTGCCACGCGCCCCTGCTCAGATTCACCGTCGCGAGATACGCCGCCAGCGCGCGAAACGTTTTCTCATCAAACTTGCGCGGCACGGCGCGTTTCTGATGCTTTTCCATGCTGGTGTTGATGGCGTAGGTCGACATGCGCCCCAGCGATTTGTACATTTCGTCGGCGCCGTAGGTGGTGCGCGCGATTTTCTCGAACGGATGACAACTCATGCAATCCATCAGCGGCCGCTTTTGCTCGAAGCTGCCGGGCATGCTGATGAACCACTCGCTGTTGGTCAACTGCGCGGCGAGGTCTTTGGCTTTGCGCAGCCTGAGTTCCACTGGCGCCGTTTTTTGTGCACCGACTTCTATCATCGCAAGGCTTTCGAGTTCGTAACCGATGGCGCGAATGCTCAACGCATATTTTCCCGGTTCAAGTTTCGCAGGCGCGAAGCTGAATTGTCCTTTGTCGT
>JAYUAH010000068.1:0-2561 GCA_043741415.1 Betaproteobacteria bacterium | reverse complement strand
CCAGATTGCCATAAAAATCGTTGATTGCGGCGAGCATGACTGTGACGGCGCCGCGCTCGGGGACAGGGGTGGCGCATGTGGTCAGCGCCAGCGCGAGTAACGGCAACAGGTAGCGACATGCTGTCATGCCGAGACTCTATTGCAAAATGCAATAATCCCACTCGCCCTTGATGGCGGGTAACCGCTAAACTCCAAAGTTCATTTTTTGTCCTGGACTGTAATGCAACTCACCATCGTCGAAGCCACCGACCTCGCCGTAAAAGCACTGACATGCGCCGGCATGACATCCGAAAACGCGCGTATCACCGCCGAACATTTGGTCGACGCCGCGCTGTGCGGGCACGAATTCTCCAGTCTGCCGCGTGTGATTGCATTAGCAGAAGGCATCCGCGATAAACCGCCCGCCAAAGCCACGCGCGTGGTGCGCGAGAATCACTGCTCGGCGCTGCTCGACGGCGGCGACAACGTGGCCTATGTGGTGTCGATCCACGCCATCGACAAAGCGATTGAGATCGCACGCAAGAACGGCGTGGCGGTGGTGTGCGCCAACAACACCTGGTTCAGCGGACGGCTCGCGTATTACGTCGAGCGCGCCGCGCGGCAGGGTTTTATCGCGATGCACACCACCAACGCCACCGCGCGCGTGGCGCCGTACGGCGGCGTGGACCGGTTGATGGGTACCAACCCGTTCGCGATTGCGTTTCCGAGTGACGACGATCCCTTGATCATCGACATCGGCACCTCGCAAACCACCTGGGGCGATGTAGATCTCGCGCGCACCAAAGGCAAGCCGCTGCCCGAAGGCGTGGCGGTAAGCCCGATGGGGTACCCGACCACCAACCCCGATGAAGCACTCGCAGGCGCGATTCTGCCGTGGGGCGGCGCGCGCGGCAGCGGACTCGCACTGGCAGTGCAGTTACTCGGCATACTCGCTGGCAGCGAACTGGTGATCGACGACATCAGCAACTACGGATTGTTTTTCATGTTGATCGATCCGAAATTGTTTATGCCCAGCGATCAGTTTCCTGCGCGCGTTTCCGCGTTTCGTTACGTGATTGAGTCGAATCGTCCGGCTGCGGGTAGTTGCGCGGTGCGTGTGCCGGGTGATCGCAGCCAGCAATTGCGGCGAGAGAATGCCGCGAAGGGGGTAATCAATCTCGATGAAAAAGTTTTTGCGCGGTTGGAGGCGTTAGCAGGTGATAATCAATAAGTATTTGATTTTAAACAATATTTATAGAGTACGGTAGCCTCGTCCCTTGGAAGCACGCCTGTGAACGAGTAAACTCCCTTACCAAAGGAGACGCGCCATGCCCCAAACATTCCATCGCATCACGATCAATCCTGAAGTGCTCAACGGCCAGCCGATAATTCGCGGCACGAGGCTCACGGTACGGCGCGTGGTTGAGGCAGTAGCGCTTTATCCCGACCGTGCTGAACTCAAAGCTGAATATCCTGGCCTGACCGATGCCGATATTGAAGAGGCATTGCATTTCGCGGCCTTGAGTGTCGCTGATGAAAGCGCGAACCTGGCGGCGGCTTGACGGCGCTATTGCTGGATCAAGGTTTGCCATACACGGCAGCAAAGCTGCTGCGTGATCGCGGCATCGATGCAATTCATGTCGGCGACTTGGGAATGGCCGAAGCTGCAGACAGATTGATTCTGGAACAAGCGCGGTTACTCAATCGTGCCGTATGCACGCTGAATGCCGATTTTCACGCATTGATGGCGCTGGGCGGCCACGCTACGCCGAGCGTGATATTCATCCGCATTTAACGACTCAAGGCAGAGCCTGCGGCAGCCCTGATGGTGCGAGTTTGCTCGCAGGTACGTGATGCGATTGAACAGGGTGCGCTCGTTACTGTAACAGTGGAAGGTATGCGTATTCGGCGGTTGCCGATGGGACCGAATGCATAGATTGTCGTGACCCATCAGTAATTCGGCCATTTTTCTATGACACTCAACACAAATTACGCCGCTCACTTGCATGCGTTTGCGGCATCAGCAACCGTCCCTCGACGCGCATTCGACAACGCCAAGCGCTGCCTGCTAGATGCCTTCGGCTGCGGCCTATTCGGCGCAAGCCAGCCGTGGTCAAACATCATGGCCACGCAATTGTTTGCCGAAAAATCACAGGGCACTTCCACTGTGTTAGGCCACCGCGAACCGCTGGCCGCACCCGCCGCTGCGCTGTGCAACGGCACTGCGATACACGGCTTTGAACTCGACGACCTGTTATCAGCAGCGATTATTCATCCGGGCACAGTGATAGTGCCGGCGCTGCTGGCGGCGGCGGAAAACTCGAATGCCACCGGCGAACAATTGCTGCGTGCGCTGGTGATCGGTTATGAAGTCACGGCGCGCATCAGTGTGGCGATGGGCACGCAGGCTTCACATCACGGCTTTCACAAAACCAGCGTGGTGGGGCCGGTGGCGTCCGCCATTGCCACGGCGAGTTTGCTCCGGCTTAGCGAGGCGCATATCACTTGCGCGGCGGGCATTGCGGCTTCCATGGCCTCGGGCATCAAATCGTATGTGACGAGCGGTGGTGGCGGCATGGTGA
>JAYUAH010000067.1:0-13876 GCA_043741415.1 Betaproteobacteria bacterium | reverse complement strand
TTGCCGACGCTGTGGTTGAGCGGCGCGCGCACCAGATACAGCGACGCCAGCACCGCGCCCACCGCCGGCGCCGAGCGCAGCAAGCCCAGCCCCAGCGGCCCGGTTTGCAGAATGTCGCGCGCGTAGATCGGCAGCAGCGCCACCGCGCCGCCAAGCAGCGTGGCAAACAGATCCAGCGTGATGGCGCCGAGAATAATCGGTTTGCTCAAAATGTAATGCAGGCCGCCGAACAGGAATTGCAGCGATGCCGGCTGGTGATGACGCCGCACAAAAGTCGCGTGTATGAGCAGGATGATTACACCGGCCAGCGCATAAGCAACCGCGCTGGCGATATACACAGCGCTTGCGCCCCACCAATAAACCAAGCCACCCAACGCCGGCCCGACGATGATGGCCGCTTTCTTGACTGCGCCATGAAACGCGATGCAGCGCGGCAGCAACTCGATACCCACGAGAGAAGGCAGCAGCGAGCGCATCGCCGGATTCTGAAATGTTTGCGCCACGCCGGTGAGCACCACGCTGGCGTAAATGATGTCGCTGTTGATCCAGCCGAAATAGTTGCCCGCCGCCAGTGTCAATGCGGTCGCGCATTGCAACCATTGGCACAGCGAGGCAATAAGCGGCGATCATAGCGGTCGGCCACGTGGCCCGCGGGCAGTGTGCACAACAGTTGCGCACCGAAGTGCGCAAGGCCCACCAGGCCCAGACTCAGCGCGCTGTTGGTAAGGTCATAAATCTGCCAGCCCACCGCCAGCACCAGCATTTGATTGGCGAGCACCGAGGCAATATCGCCCACCCAAAAGCGCGTGAATGCGGCGTGCTGAAACAGCGACGGTTGCATCAGACGTTATATTGTAAGTATTTGATTATATTGAGTTTTTTATTTACGCGCGACAGAGCGATTCGCGCGCTGTCAGGTGCTCAACGTTTGTTTCAATTCGTTGTCGAATGCGCCGTCGAGCAACACAAATAAAATTTTGCACGGCTGGTCCGAACGATTCGCCCACGAATGACTGGTGCCGCGCTGCACGACGATATCGCCTTGCTTCAACAACACATCTTCGTCGTCGAGAATCATTGTCAATTCGCCTTCGAGGATCAGCGCGTAATCGATGGTCTCGGTGCGATGCATGATCGGATGGCGTCCGCCGCGTCCGTGCATCGCCGCGTTCTCGTTGCCCATGGCACGGAAAATTTCGCGCGCCGCTTGCGGCGTCAGTTCACGAATGGCCTTGGGTTCCGGCGCCCACTCCGCCACGCGTATCAACGTGCCGCGCGGCGCCGGATGTATCGTGCCCGGCCCCGGCAGTGTGGGATCGGGTTCGCTCGCGGTAATCGGCGCCGGTGCGGCGCTGGTGCGCCACACTTCGGTGGATTGATGGCCGGGGCGCAGCGGGTTGGTTTTGAGCGTGGGCGTAAGACCGTCTGAAATGACGATGGCTTTACCGTTTTTATCGTGGCCGGTGACGACGCGCCTGACGAATCCGCTGGACATTTTTACTCCGCTTTTATGCCCGCCAGCTTTACCAGCTCGGCGTAGCGCTTGATCGAGGTCTCGACGAATTTTCGAAATTCCAGCGGCGTGTTGCCCACCGGTTCCATACCGATGGCAGTCAGCCCATCGCGCACTGCGGCTGTGCTCAGCGCTTTGCGTATTTCGGCATGCAGTTTGGTCACGATAACCGCCGGCGTTTTTGCCGGCGCGAATACGCCGTACCAGCTCGAATCGAGTTCCATGCCGTTGACGCCGGCTTCGATCATGGTCGGCACATTCGGCAGCAGCGGTGAGCGCGCCGGCGCGTTGTAAGCCAGCGCGCGCACGCGGCCGCTGCGTACTTGATTGAGCAGCGTACCGGGATTGGAAATCGCGATTTGCACTTCACCGCTCATTAGTGCCACCGTCATCGGGCCGCCGCCTTTGTAAGGCACGTGCGTGAGTTGCGTGCCGGTGCGCACCGCAAACAAGGCCGCGGCCAGATGCGTGACATTGCCCACGCCCGATGAACCGTAAGCGAACTTTGCCCCCGGCCGCTTGGCGAGTTGAATCAATTCCTGCACGGTTTGCGCCGGCACCGCTGGGTTGATCGCCAGCAGCAGCGCCTCGGACGAACACACATTGGTCACCGGCTCAAAACTTTTGAGCGCATCGAACGGCAGCTTGCGCGCAATGCTCGGATTGATAGCAAACGCCGCGGAGGTGATGAGTACGGTGTACCCATCCGCATTGGATTTAGCGACAATATCCGCCGCCAAAATCCCATTCGCGCCGGGGCGATTGTCGAGCACCATCGATTGCCCCAGTTGCGCGGTTAACTGCGGCGTGATGATGCGCGCCACCGAATCCGGCGAGCCGCCGGGCGCAAAGCCCAGCACCCAGCGCACCGGGCGTTCGGGGTAACTCCAGACGGGTGTGGATGCCACTAGCAGGGCGGCGGCCATCACTGGCAACAAGCATGGGTGTAGATGGGTTTTCATGATTATCGATTCGTTTCCGCTGCGCGTTGTTGCGTTTGAATGGCTTCCAGCGTTGCCAATGCACGCACGCGCAACGGGCCGCCCAGATTGACGGCACGTTCCGCGGTTGTGCGCGCTTCGTCGAGTTTGCCGCGATCCAGCAGTGTTTGCGCGAGATTATTGTACGCTGTCGCCGAATCTGCATGCGCAAGGGCCGCCTGACGAAAAGCGGTTTCCGCCAATGTCAGATCGCCCAGCGCATGCGCGGTATTGCCGCGTCCCATCAGTGCGGTGAAACTGGATGGCCAGCGCTGTAACATCGAGGCGTATGCGGTCGCCGCTTCGCGCGTGCGGCCCATTTTTTCAAGCGCGATCACCGCGTCTGCATAACGCGGCTCGGTCGCGGTGACGGGTACGCGATCCGGCGGCACCGCCACCATCGCCCAGCGGCCTTCCGCACGCCAAAAATATTCGAACAAGGACAGCGGTGATACATTGTGTTGCAGTGTACCGGAGTGGCGAATAATTTCAGCGCGATGCAAATCAAAGCCGATGACCACCGCGTAATGCCAGATCGGATAGTACGCCACACCGTAGTTTTCGAGTGTGATGACCGGAGTGCCGGCGTTGACTTCCAGCAGCAGGTCGCCCAGCATGGGTTCGAGTACATAGGCCACCATCCCGTTGCGCCGTGCGGCTGCCAGCATTTCAACTTGCAGGCTGCCTTTTCTGCCGGGCAGATAGACTTGATCGATCAGTTGCGCGGGCGTCACGTTTGCACCGGCACTGACCAGGGCCATGGCGAGTGCCGCGGGGCCGCAGTGATACTCGGTCTGCGCAAAAAACGGCACGTTCGCAATGTCCGCACTGAGCGCGAGCCCCGGCGGCGGTCGCGCCCGCACCGCCGTGGATTGCGGCGCCAGCAGCGCGCAGCCGCTCGATAGTGTGCACAGCAGCGCACACCAAAACAAAAGGCCCGCCGTGCAGCGGGCCTTCACAGTGTGCACAGCGTGCACGGCGAGCACTATTTTTGTGGATAGAACAAGCGCACGATGACATAAGTAACCAGTATCACCAGCAGCGTAATGCCGATGACGGCGGCAGCACCGGTGGTGCCGCCCGCGGGCAGCGCGTCGATGCGGCCGGCCACTTGCTGTACTTCGGCTTCGGTCAGCGCATCGACGCGCGCTTGCGCGGCCTCGCGCGTTAACCCTTGTTCTTGCAATTGCTGCTGAACGTCGGCGCGCGCCAGAAAATCGTGAACCTTGGCGCGATCGGCCTGAACCTGCGCCGGCGCGGCAACTTCATCGGTGGCAATCAGCCCGGCCTGCGCGGTGAATGGCAGCCCTGCCAGGCTGAACATCAGTGCGTAGCTGACGAGCCGCTGAAAAAGTTTTTTCATGAAGGTTTCCTTGAAAGAAATAAATGTTGCTGAAGTTTATGACAGCCATTTTATATCCTTCGCAGGGGGGCAGCGTCAAGTGCGCCACAGCGCAGCGCGTTACATTGGCTGCGGGCGTATCGTGGTTCAAGCGTATTGCGCGACGCGCAAATTTTGTGCTTTCGACGAGGACGCGTTTATCCAGTAGTGTTCGTGTTGGTACAAATGCGTCCGCTCAACCACGCGCCGCTGCGCGAACGTGCGGCATTCAGAACAGAAATATATTGTAACTATTTGATTTTATGAAGAAAATTGAATTTTATTCAAATCGCATAGCGCAGCGCTGGGTGGTCGCCGGGTTAACGCTTGCCGCGATGCTGCCGCCGGCCGCTCAAGCGCAGGACTATCCATCACGACCGATACGCTTCATCGTCGGCTTCGTGCCCGGCGGGGTTGCCGACCTGCTCGCACGCGCACTCGGCCAAAAACTCACCGAGGCGTGGGGCCAGCAAGTCATCATCGACAACCGCGCCGGCGGCGGCGGACTCATCAGCATGCAGCTTGCCGCCAAATCCGCGCCCGATGGTTACACCCTGCTGATGGGCTCATCCACACAGTTCTCGATCAACCCTGCGCTACGCCCCAACCTGCCGTACGACCCCATACGCGATTACACGCCGGTCACGCACGCAGCACTCACGCCGGTACTACTGACCGTGCAGGCAACGTCTGCCGCGCGTACGCTGCCGGAGTTGATACAACTGGCGAAAACGCCCGGCGAGTTGATAAGCTACGGCTCCACCGGCTACGGCGGCGCACCGCACATCGCCGGCGAATTGTTGAAACGCGCCGTCGGCATTTCGATGACCCACGTGCCGTTCAAAGGCGGCGGCGATTCCATCATCGCGCTGATCGGCGGACACGTGCAACTGGCGGTGGGTGCGGTATCAACCGCGCAACCGCACCTGCGTGGCGGCCGCCTGCGCGCGCTGGGCGTCACCACCCTGAAGCGCATGTCGGCGATACCCGATGTGCCGACCTTCGCCGAACAGGGCCTGCCGGGATTCGAAGTGGTGCAATGGTACGGCGTATTCGCACCAGCGGGCTTAACACCGCCCGTGCTGCGCAAAGCCAATGAAACGCTGGTGCGCGCATTGGGAACTCCCGAGTTTCGCGAGCAATTCAATGCGCAGGGTGTTGAGTTGATGCAATCAACGCCGGCGGCGTTGGCCACTTATGTGCGTTCCGAACTCTCGCGCTGGAGCAAGGTGTTGAAGGAGATGGGGATTAACGAGGCGCCGTAGTGGCGTGCAAGCGGGTTGCGGGGCGCAGTCCTAGTGCGCTGTATGGTTGGTGTCTTTGCTGGTAGTAATCGTCACCTGATCTGTCAGGCAGTGTTCGCCCAGTAAGTAGACTTCGAACAGAGTATCTACGCTCGCTGATCAGCGGCGCCTGCGGAATAGTGAGGTCTAACGCTCTGGCTCGCGCTGGATTCCGCAACGCAAATACATTATAGTAATTCTCGCCGCATTGACGCCTTGCACAAAGTTGATGCGGGTGGCGTTTCCGGAAGAACCATTAAGAATGCGCCGCGCTTTGCTTTGTCGTCCGCAACTTGCAGATACAACTTCACCACTCTTTCACACACGGAGGCGCAGACAGTCTGTATTGAAGACACGTCGCGAATAACACTATGGCAAAACTGAACGGTGGTGAGATCATGGCGCGAGCCTTGAAAGATCAGGGCGTCGAGTACATGTTCGGTATTGTGGGCTTTCCGGTACACCCGATCGCGCGCGCGGCGCAGAAATACGGCATCAAATTCTATGGTTGCCGCAATGAGCAGGCGGCGTCCTATGCCGCCGGGGCCGTCGGTTATATGACGGGCCGGCCCGGCGCCTGCCTCGTGGTCTCGGGGCCGGGCGTGGTACATGGCCTATCGGGCCTCTCCAACGCAAAAGAAAACTGTTGGCCGATGATCCTGATCGGCGGCGCTTCGCCGGTGAAGCAAAACGGCATGGGCGCATTTCAGGAAGAGCGCCAAGTGTTGATCGCCACGCCCTTTTGCAAATTCGCGCACGATATAGAAATGCCGCATCGCATCCCGTTTTATGTCGAAATGGCCGTGCGCAACGCCATCTACGGTCGCCCCGGCGCCTGCTATCTCGATATGCCGGACGACATCATTCTGGCCGAGGTGGAGGAAGACGCGATCAAGTTTCCGCGCCGCTGCGCCGATCCGCCGCGCAGCGCCGCGCCGCAGGAGTGCATCGATCAGGCGCTCACCGTTCTGCGTTCGGCACAACGCCCGCTGGTCATTGTCGGCAAGGGCATGGCCTGGTCGGGCGCCGAGGACGAAGTGCGCGCCTTCATCGATCGTACCGGCGTGCCGTTTCTCGCTTCACCGATGGGCAAGGGCGTGATCGACGACCGGCATCCGCTGTCGGTGGGTGCGGCGCGCAGCCACGCGCTGCAAGAGGCCGACGTGATCGTGCTGATGGGCGCGCGGCTCAACTGGATTATGCATTTCGGCTTGCCGCCGCGGTTCAACAAGGACGTGCGTATTGTGCAGATCGATATTTCGCCGGAGTCGATCAGCCAGAATGTACCGGCCGAGGTCGCGCTGGTCGGCGATGGCAAGGCGATAGTCGGCCAGATGAACCGGGCGCTGGAAAGCCTCGAGTGGTTCTATCCCAAGGACACCGCGTGGCATAAGGCGATCGCCGAGAAATCCGCCGCGAACGCGAAGCAAATTCAGCCGATGATCGACGACGAATCGGCACCCACCAATTACTACCGCGCGTTCCGCGACATCAGCCCGTGGATTCCCGATAATGCCATTATCATTGGCGAAGGCGCGAACACCATGGATATCGGCCGCACGCAAATGCCGAACAATAGCCCACGCACGCGTCTGGATGCCGGCAGTTTTGGCACCATGGGCGTCGGCATGGGCTTTGTGCTGGCGGCTGCCGCAGTGCATCCCGACCGGCCGATCATTTCAGTGTCCGGCGACTCGGCGATCGGCTTCTCCGGCATGGAAATGGAAACGGTGTGCCGTCACAAAATGCGGGTGAAAATTGTTGTGTTGAACAATGCCGGCATCGGCAGCGGATCGGCCGCAATCCCCGACAACCCGCTGGAAGCCGCACCCCACCATCTGACGGTGGGCGCGCGTTACGACAAAATGATGGAGGCGTTCGGCGGCAAGGGTTACTTCGTCACCGATCCCAAGGATCTGAAAGCCGCGTTGGATGGCGCCCTAGCGTTCAACGGACCGGCATTGGTAAACGTGCAACTACACCACGCCGCCGGCCGCAAGCCGCAGCAGTTTGGCTGGCACACGAGTTAACGGCCTGTTTGAGGAAACCCGTCGATTCCCGCGATGCTGGTAATCGCGACCTGAACGACGGCTTGCGCGCAATATACTCAGACAAGTCAATGTCGCTTCGTGGCCGAACGCGGACCAAGCGCACTCGTATGCACCTGTAAGTTCCCCACTATTTCAACCGCTTCTTGATGGTCTTGATCCGCGACCACGAATCCCCCGCCAGATGCGTCCGGATAATCCCGTCGCGCACTAATTTATCTGCCGCAGTGTTGATCACACCGCCGGTCGCGCGATGGATATCGAGATTGAGTTTGGTCACGCGTCGTATCACTTCCTGCGAAAACACCATTACCAATCGGGCGTTGGCGGATTCGCGTAGCGCCTGGTCGCCGGCAACCGCCTGATCGCTTTGTTGTATTTCTTGCCGATGCGAAAGTCCGATGTGTCGATGGGCACCATGAATTCGTTGGAGCCTTCCATCACCGGCACTCTGAAATTGGTGCGAGCGCTGACGAAAAACAATTTACCCACACCGCCGTTGGCGATGAAGCAATTTTCGCCGTTGAGTATCCAGGCGTCGCCCTCACTGTTGTGCACGGGTTCTGCTTTTAAACGAAAGCCAAGTGCGGAGCCTTTGCGTATGATGTCCCAATCCCAGGTGCCGGCGGCGTCGTTGATGCGGTCGCGCGCGAGCGACAGCGGGCGGATTTCCCTCTCGGCGAATTGCCGTGCCTTCATTTGCCAACCGCGTTGTGTTTCGTTTAACGTGAAGTCTACGTCGTGCCTCAAAAATATTCGTCGAACGCGATGATGATATGCCGGCGCGGGCGTGTCAAAATCGCAGCACTCATTGCGGGTCACCACAAGGAAGTGCCATGAACACAAGTGTCAGACTGGTCATACCGTATGCGCCGCCGCCACAGGCGGTGAGCGATGCGCCCGCGCAGCGGCGCACCGTCGGCAAGGGCATACGTTTAGGCGTGCTGGATAACAGCAAAGGCAACGCCGATCATTTGCTGGCGATGATCGTCGAAGGCGTGCGCGCGCAGGTGCCGCTGGCGTCAGTGGCGTTTGCCCGTAAGCCTTATGTGTCGATGGCTGCGCCACCCGAAACGCTGGATCAAATGGCGCTGGAGGCGGATGTCGTCATCAGCGCCATGGCCGACTGAGGCGCGTGCACGTCGTGGAGTGTCCACGACATGACGCAGTTGGCGAAACGCGGGCTTACCACCGCGGTGATTTGCTCGGAGCCGTTTCGCGCGCTGGGAAAAAATCAGGCGCGCGTATTCGGCGTGCCGGAATTACCGCTGGTGATGATTGCACATCCGCTCGGCGGTTTAAGTATCGAACAGGTGCAGGGCCGCGCGCTGGTGGCGATACCGCAGGTGGTTGAATTGATCAGGGCGGCTTTGAAATAAGCCGCCCTGGTTGCTGCGCGCTGAGTTACGGGCGGCCGAACAATCCGACCAAACCCGCGGCACCCTTGGTGCGACCGTTGAGCTTGGTAAACAGTTCATCGCGCGAGAGTCCGGCGGGCAGCTCACCCGGCTCCATGTCGGTGGCGATCAAGGTGAAGGTGTAGTGATGCATACCGGTGCCCGGCGGCGTGCACGGCCCAAAATAATGACCGAGCTTGACGGTGCTGATGCCGCCTACATATTTGTCCGTCAATTTGCTGACTTCGCCTTCGGCAAATCCGCTGACGGCAGCGGGGATGCCATACGCAACCCAGTGCACCACGCCGAGTCCGCCGCGGCCTTCGGGGTCCACCATCACCAGCGCAAAACTTTTGGTGCCTGCTGGCACATTCGACCACGCGAGCGGCGGCGACACGTTGTCGCCGATGCAATTCGGATTGGCTTTGTTATCGCCGGCGTTTTTGGTGGCGAGCATGGTGCCGTCTTTGAAGGTGGCTGAGGTGATTGAAAACGGTTCCGCAGCCTGTGCGCCCAACGTAATGCTCAGCGCAGTTGCGCCGCAAAACAAGGCCTTGCCGAAAGTTTTTGCCGAAAACATGATGTGACCTCTTTGTTAAAAAAATGTTTAAAATCAATTACTTACGTAATTTCTTCGAACGTGAGTGATGCGGCACACTGAAGCAGAAAATTATTTTTGCGTAATCACGCCGGCGCTGCGCAAGGCCGCGATGGCGTCCGTATCAAGCCCGAGAAAATCACGCAGCACTTCTTCAGTGTGTTCGCCAAGCGAGGGGGATGTAGAGCGTATGGTCGCCGGCGTTTCGGATAATTTCGCCACTGGTCCCACGATTTTGATAGGCCCGATTTTTGGATGATCAACGTCAATCAGCGAGCCGCGCGCTTTCACTTGCGGGTGCTCAACCACCTGCGCGATGTTGTTAAGCGCGCCGAACGGAATGCCGACACCGAGCAGCGCTTTTTCCCACGCATCAAACGTGCGCGTCATGAATATATCCTGCAACATGGGAATCAGCGTGTCGCGGTTTTTCATGCGCGCGCGATTGTTGGCGTAATGCGGATCGTCGGCGAGTTGCGGATGGCCGATGGCGGGGCAAAATGTTTTCCACAGTTTTTCGCTGCCCACCGCTAGCGCGAAATCCTTGGTCTGGGTGCGAAACGTCTGGTAGGGCGTGAGCGCGTTGTACGCCGTGCCCATCGGGCCCGGAATTTTGCCATCCGCCAGATGGCTGCCGATGATGGTGTTCAACAGCGACATCTGGCCTTCCATCATCGACACATCCACCTGCTGCCCGCGCCCGGTTTTTTCTTTCACGCGCAGCGCGGCCATGATGCCGAAAGCAGCATTCAATCCTGCGGTGAGATCGGCAATGGATACGCCGCAGCGCACACCGCGCCCATCGGGTTCGCCAGTGACGCTGATCATGCCGCTTTCCGCTTGCAAAATCAGATCGAGTGCGGCGCGGTCTTTGTAGGGGCCGCTCTGGCCGAAGCCGGAAATCGAGCAGTAGATGATGCCGGGATTGCGCGCTTTCGCTTTGAGGTAATCGAGGCCGAGTTTATCCAGCGTGCCGACACGAAAGTTTTCGATCACGATGTCGCAGCGCTCGACCAGATCAAAAAAGAGTGCTTTGCCGCGCGCGTGCTTCAAATCAATCTCGATGCCTTTTTTGTTGCGATGAAGCGCGGCAAAGTAGGCGGTCTCGCCGCCGGCACCAACTAGGGGCGTGCCCCAGGTGCGCGCAATATCGCCGGCGCCGAAAGCTTCGAGCTTGATCACGTGCGCGCCGTAATCGGCCAGCATGGTGGAGCAAAACGGGCCCGCGAGCGCGTGCGTGAGATCGAGTACTTTGATACCTTCGAGCGGCAGTTTCATGAATTTCCCAATTGACCTGATGCGGAACGGATTCAGGCAAGTTTTTGTTTTAACGCGGCGGCGCCGCCTGCCCAGCGATCGAGCATCGCCGCGAAATCTGCGGTGCCGGCGGGTTTGGTCATGTAATCGTCCATGTCCGCCGCGATGCATTCATCGCGGTAACCGTCAAACGAATGCGCGGTGAGGGCCACGATGGGTGTGCGCCGTACAGGGCCTTCACTGGCCGCGTCGCGTTCGCCGGCGCGGATGCGGCGCGTGGCATCGAGTCCGTCCATCACCGGCATCTGGCAATCCATGAACACCAGGTCGAAGTTGTTGTCGCGGCAGGCCACTACCGCCAGTGCACCATTGACCACGTGCTCGACCTCCGCTCCCAGCCCGCTCAGCAGCACCGTGGCGATTTCCGCATTGCTCTCGTCATCTTCGACCAGCAGAATGTGCTTGCCGCTAAAACGCAGCGGGTCTGATGTCGTTGCCGTTGCAGCCGCCGTTGCCGATTCGAGCGCGTGGCGCTGCGCGGAGCGCGGCAACGGCACCGCAAACCAGAAGCGCGAACCCTTGCCCGGTTCACTGACGACGCCGATCTCCCCGCCCATCAACGTTGCGATTTGCCGCGTGATGGTCAGGCCCAGACCCGCGCCGCCAAAGCGTCGCGTGGTCGAGCCGTCGGCTTGCGCAAACGCATCAAAGATCAATTGCTGCTTGTCCAGTGGTATACCGATGCCGGTGTCGGTGATTTCGAAGCGCACGAGGTCAGAGGCTTCGGCCGTCGCACGCAATTCAATGTGGCCGCGTTCCGTAAATTTAACCGCGTTAGCCACCAGATTCGACAGCATTTGCCGCAGGCGCGACGGGTCGCCGAACACATACGGCGGCAGCGTGCGCGGCACCTCCCACTGCAGCGCGATATTTTTGGCGCGCGCGGATTCGGCGTACAAGTCATATACATCCTGAATCACACGCGGCAGATCGAATACCACGCGTTCCACGTCCAGTTGCCCTGCCTCGATTTTTGAAAAATCCAGCACATCGTTAATCACGCCCAGCAGCGCGCGCCCCGAGCGCTGAATTGTTTGCACGTAGCCGCGGGCGGCGCTGTCGAGCGCAGCGCCCTGGAGTATTTCCGTCATGCCGATGATGCCGTTCATCGGTGTGCGGATCTCGTGCGTGATGTTGGTGAGAAATTGTGTCTTGGCACGGTTGGCGGATTCAGCGGCGCCGCGCGCCGCGATCAGCGCCTGTTCGGCCTGCTTGCGCGCCGCGATATTGCGTACGAACAGCAGGCACGCGCGGCGATCCTCGACCGTCATTTCGTCCACCGACACTTCCGCCGGAAACGTCTGCCCATCGGCGTGCAGGAGCATGAGTTCGGCCGCGTTCCACTCGCGTGTTTTAGTGCCGCCATCGAGATAAAGCCGAAACACATGGGCCTGATCCGCAGGCGAGGTTTCAGCCAGCAGTTGTGTGACGGCGGTGCCGGTGAGCGCTTCGGGCGTATGTCCGAATACCGGCAGTACCGCGGGGTTGGCGTATTCGATGCGTCCGCCGGGTCCCGCGATGATGATGGCATCGTGCGCGGTTTCCCACATTGAGCGATAGAAAATTTCGTTGCGGCGCAGCCGCGCGCGCATATCGCTGATATAGCCGCCCATGAACGTAAACCAAGCCAGCACCAAGCCCAGAACGATCCATTGGAACAATTCCAGCGCTGTGTTCGAAGTGTTGGGATGATTGCGCAGTGTCAGGACCACCACCGCGCCGTAGGCCACCCACGTCAGCGTAGCGAGCGGCCACAACTGTTTGGATTTCAGGCGGAACACCGCAAACAGGAAAATCATCAGCACCCACAGCATAAGGATGCCGCGCACCGGACCGGCGTGGTACACCACGAACAACAGTGCGCCGATGGCCGCGGCGATCTGCGGTGCGGTCAGGCTGGGATCGGCGAGCCTGAGATTCAGCCCTGAACGGATGATGAGATAGAACACCAGATTAGTGCCGATAACCAGAATCGAATAGGCGATCAGTACATCGGCGCCCCATATGCCGAGCCACAGGCCCAGTGCAATAACGGCAATCGCCAGCACGTAGGTGCCCGACGCAATCAAAAATCGCCGCATGCGCAACGCTTGCTGAGACTGCGCGTCCGCGCTACGCGGCGAGCCTTGAGGCGCTATCGGTTGAGTGCGCTCGCGCATTTATTTCTTCGGCAAGTACAGATCGGTGATCGATCCTTCGGCGATTTCCGCGGCGAACGCCACGGTTTCCGACAGCGTGGGATGCGGATGTATGGTCAAACACAAATCCGCCGCATCGGCGCCCATTTCCAGCGCCAGCACCGCTTCGGCAATGAGTTCGCCTGCATTCACACCGACGATGGCGGCACCCAGCACGCGCCGCGTGGTCTTGTCGAACAACAGCTTGGTCATGCCCTCATCGCGGCCGGTGGCGAGCGCACGGCCGCTCGCCGCCCACGGGAACACGGCTTTGTCGAACTCGATGCCGTCGGCTTTTGCTTGTGTTTCGGTAAGACCCATCCACGCGATTTCCGGATCGGTGTAGGCCACCGACGGAATGGTGCGCGCATCGAAAAATGCCTTGTGCCCGGCGATCACTTCGGCGGCAATTTTAGCTTCGTGCGTGGCCTTGTGCGCGAGCATGGGTTCGCCGCAAATATCGCCGATGGCGTAGATGTGCGGCACGTTGGTGCGCATTTGTTTATCGACGGGTATGTAGCCGCGTTCGTTGACGGTAACACCGGCCGCGTCGGCTTTGATGTCGCGGCCGTTGGGACGGCGGCCCACGGCCATCAGGATGGCATCGAAGGTGTCGGTGCTGGTGGTGCCCGCCGCATCGAAGGTCACCTTGAGGCCCTCTTTTTGCGCTTCAATTTTGGAAACTTTTGTTTTTAAAAGAATTTTTTCGTAGCGCTTGCTGATGCGCTTTGCAAGCACGTTGACAATCTCTTTGTCGGCGCCGGGAATCAGCGCATCCATCAACTCGACCACGGTGATTTTGCTGCCGAGCGCATCGTAGACCGTGGCTATTTCCAGACCAACAATACCGCCGCCGATCACCAGCATGCGTTTGGGAATTTGCGCGAGTTCCAGCGCGCCGGTGGAATCAATAATGCGTTTGTCGTCGTACGGAAAACCAGGGATGCGAGCGACCGATGAGCCCGCCGCGATAATGCATTGATCGAAGGCGATGGTTTTCACGCCCTCGGCGGTTTCGACTTTGAGCGTGTTGGGCGAGGCAAATTCACCGCGGCCGGTGACCACTTGCACCTTGCGTTGTTTGGCCAACCCCGACAACCCCTTGGTGAGCTTGCCCACCACGCCGGCTTTCCAGGCACGCAGTTTGTCGATTTCAATTTTTGGTTTACCGAAGCTGATGCC
>JAYUAH010000066.1:0-6098 GCA_043741415.1 Betaproteobacteria bacterium | reverse complement strand
CTGGGTCATGGTGTCGATGCCACAGCGCACAAAAAACGCCTCGCTGGGCTTCGCACCGAGCAGCGCGCCATTGCGCCACAGGGTGGTCAGAAAATCCGTCGCGGTACTGGTGAGATTCCCCCACAGCAACTCGCCGTTGGGCTCAAACGCGGCCCCCTGCAGGCCGCGCGTGAGACTTTGTTCTACGTGCATACTAAAACGTCGCAGCGCGATGTATCTGAATTCCGCGTCGCTGCCCGATACCGCGGCGAGTGTACGGGCACCGAACACGAGGTAACCGCGTCCAGCAAACAGGCGTAGGCTATTGATGCCGAGCGCGTTCAAAGCATCAGCTTCCGACGCATTCACTGCTACGCTCAAACCCGTCACGCCCGTTAGCACCGCGTCCGTTCCCGCCGGTGATTTCCACACGCCGCTGTGCGCATCTGTGCGCGCCATAATGCCGGTCACCGCACCACAGGGCGCAAAAGTGCGCGTAGCACCACCCAGTGCATCCACGGCCATGATGCGCGGAAAGTACAGCGCGGCATACGTGGTGCGTGTTACCACGGCTTCGAGCGCCTCGCTGGCCAGCGCAGCCGCACTGCTGCTCCATGAGCTGGGTGGATCGATCACCAAAAACGCGCCGCGCGCCTGACAATACTGCGCGGCCGCATCCCAGGTTGGCTTGCCGACATCGCGCGTAAAACTGAGCGGCGGAATACACAGCAGATTAAAAGCGTCGATTTTGTCGAGCGCCCAGATACCGCGACTCACAACCTGCAATGCCGCGCCGGAAATTTGTTCGTCAGTCAACGACCGGCTGCCATTGCGCACGCGCACGATGACGGCCTGCATGCCGCCATTGTCGAAAAACTGCTGCACCGCGTACGGCATGGGGCAGCTAGGAGCGAGGCTGCCAAAGCGTCGCTCAAATTCAGCAAAACTGTGCACCGCAACAGGCGTATCCACCGGGCCGCGCCGCGTGCGCCCGATGAAAGCCGTCGTCGACGTGGCTGCCCCTTTGATGGGTTGAGCGCCGGATGCGCGTTCTTCGATGTAGACGCCGGGAGAAATATATTCAGCCACGAGTCGCAATATCCACAGTGATTTGCCGCACTGTATCCACCGCGCCGCGCCGGGTCAATCGTTGGTGGTGGAGTTGCACATGGCACAAGCCTGCGCTAGCATGATTACGCAGTCTGCGAAATTTTCCTGCCTCGCGTTCACCCGAACATTCTGGAGCAACCATGACCCTCTGCGTTTCTTTAACCGTTAACGGCAAACCCGTGGCCGCGGACATAGAGCCGCGCACGCTGCTCTCGCAACTGCTGCGCGAAAATCTCCATCTCACCGGCACCCACATCGGCTGCGATACCGGTCAATGCGGCGCCTGCACCGTGCATCTGGATGGCCGCGCGGTGAAAGCCTGCAATATGCTCGCCGCGCAGGCCGATGGCGCTCAGGTCACCACCATCGAAGGCATCTGTGGCGCGAACGGCGAACTGCATCCGATGCAGGTGGCGTTTCGCGAACATCACGGCCTGCAATGCGGTTTTTGCACGCCCGGCATGATTATGAGCGCTATCGAACTCGCGCAAAGATATCCGAACGCGAACGAAGAAACCGTGCGCGCCGAACTCGACGGCAATCTGTGCCGTTGCACCGGTTATCACAATGTCGTCAAAGCGGTAATCGCCGGCGCTGCCGGTATGAAAGGCTGACATCATGAATGCTCCTTATATTGGCCAAAGCATCAAGCGCAAGGAAGATCATCGCTTCATCACCGGCGGCGGCACTTACACCGACGACATCAACGTCGCAGGTCAGACGCACGCTTATTTTTTGCGTTCACCGCATGCGCACGCCACCATACGCAGTATCGATCTGGCGCAGGCCAAAGCGGCGCCCGGCGTGGTTGCCATCTACACCGGCGACGATCTCGCCGCCGCCAAAGTGGGCGGCCTGCCCTGCGGCTGGCTGATTACCGATGTCAACGGCCAGCCAATGAAAGAGCCGCCGCACCCGCTGATGGCGCAAGGCAAAGTACGTCACGTCGGCGATCAAGTCGCTGTAGTGATTGCCGAAACACTGAATCAAGCCAAAGATGCCACGGCGCTGATCGAAGTCGATTACGACGTGCTGCCGGCGGTAGTGAATGCTGCTGACGCGCGCAAGCCCGGCGCGGCAGTAGTTCACGACGGCGTGCCGGACAACACCTGCTATGTCTGGTCGATCGGCACGCAATCGGCGGTCGACACCGCATTTGCCTCCGCCAAGCACGTCACCACGCTGGAATTCGCCAACAATCGCCTGATACCCAACGCCATCGAGCCGCGCGCGGCACTCGCGCAATATGCACGTGGCGATGAGTCCTACACCTTGCACGTTACGAGCCAAAATCCGCACGTCGAACGCTTGCTGATGACGGCGTTTGTGCTGGGCTTGCCGGAACACAAGGTGCGCGTAATCGCGCCGGATGTCGGCGGCGGCTTCGGCTCGAAGATTTTTTTGTATGCCGAAGAAACCGTGATTACCTGGGCTGCCAAACTGGTGAATCGCCCGATCAAATGGACCGCCGAGCGCTCCGAATCTTTTTTGACCGATGCGCACGGCCGCGACCACGTCACCAAAGCCGAATTGGCACTCGACAAGAGCGGAAAATTCCTCGCCATGCGCGTGCACACCACGGCGAATATGGGTGCTTACTTGTCCACCTTTGCCTCGTGTGTACCGACGATTCTTTATGCGACCCTGCTCGCAGGCCAATACACCACGCCGGCGATTTACTGCGAGGTGACGGCGGTGTTCACCAACACCGCGCCGGTCGATGCCTATCGCGGCGCGGGCCGTCCCGAAGCCACTTATGTCGTCGAACGTCTGGTGGAAACCGCGGCACGCGAGATGGGCATTTCGCCGGCGGAAATTCGGCGGCGCAATTTCATCACCCAGTTCCCCTATCAAACGCCGGTGGCGCTGTGTTATGACACCGGCAACTACGACGCCACGCTCACCGCCGCGATGAAGCTCGCGGATGTCGACGGTTTCGAGGCACGGCGCAAGCTCGCAGCGGAACGCGGCAAACTGCGCGGCCTCGGCTACTCGACTTACATCGAAGCCTGCGGCTTGGCACCCTCGAATATCGCCGGTGCGCTGGGCGCGCGCGCTGGCCTGTATGAAGCAGGCGAAGTGCGTTTTCATCCCACGGGCACGGTCACCGTATTCACCGGTTCGCACAGCCACGGTCAAGGCCACGAAACCACGTTCTCACAGGTGGTGGCCGACCGCCTCGGCATTCCGGTGGAGAACGTGAGCATTGTGCACGGCGATACCGGACGCATTCCCTTCGGCATGGGCACTTATGGCTCGCGCTCGATCGCGGTGGGCGGCTCGGCTATTGTGAAAGCGCTCGACAAAATTATCGACAAAGGCAAAAAAATCGCTGCGCATATGCTGGAAGCAACCGCCGGCGATGTGAGCTTCAAGGATGGCGTCTTCAGTGTTGCCGGCACCGACAAGCAAAAAACCATTGCCGAAGTGGCGTTTGCTGCGTACGTGCCGCACAACTATCCGCTCGACAAGCTGGAACCCGGTTTGAATGAAACTGCGTTTTATGATCCCGCCAACTTTACCTACCCTGCCGGCAGCCACATCTGCGAAGTGGAAATCGACGCCGACACTGGCGTGACCCAAGTGGTGAGCTTCACCGCAGTGGACGACTTCGGCAATGTGATCAACCCGATGATTGTCGAAGGCCAGGTGCACGGCGGCATTGCGCAAGGCATTGGCCAAGCGCTGCTCGAAAGCTGCATCTACGACGCAGAATCCGGGCAATTGCTCACCGGCAGCTATATGGATTACACCATGCCACGCGCAGACGACTTGCCGATGTTCAAGGTGGATACCAAGGTCACCGCCTGCACGCACAATCCGCTGGGCGTCAAAGGCTGCGGTGAAGCGGGTGCGATCGGCGCGCCGCCGGCGGTGATCAACGCCATCACCGATGCGTTGGGCGTTAAGGACATTGCCATGCCCGCTACTTCTGAGCGCGTGTGGCGCACCTTGAATGCCGTCAAGGGCAAGAAAGCAAAATCATAACGACGACCAGCACACTGGAGATTTCCCCATGCATACCTTCGATTATCTGCGCCCTGCCACGCTCAAGGACGCCGCGGCGTTCCTCAAGAAAAACGAAAACGCCCGAGTACTCGGCGGCGGACAAAGCCTGATCCCCACGCTCAAAATGCGTCTCGCGCAAACGCCGGCGCTGGTCGATGTCAACCGCATTGACGAACTGCGCGGCGTCAAGCTCGAGGGCGTGGTGTTGACCGTCGGCGCGGGCATGCGTCACCACGAAGTGGCCACCTCGAAAGATGTGCTGCTCGGCATCCCCGCCCTCGCGCGCGTGGCCGCCGGCATCGGCGACCGCCAGGTGCGTAACATGGGCACACTCGGCGGCTCGCTCGCCAACAACGATCCTGCGGCCGATTACCCCGCCGCCGTGTTGGGCTTGGGCGCCACGGTACACACCAATCGGCGTTCTATCACTGCGGACAAATTTTTTGTCAGCCTCTACGAAACGGCGTTAAAGCCCGGCGAAATTATCACCTCGGTAGAGTTCCCGCTACCCAAACATGCGGCGTACGTCAAGTTTAAGAATCCGGCGTCGCGCTTTGCGCTGGTGGGTGTATTCGTGAGTGTCGGTGCGGGGCAAGTGCGTGTTGCGGTGACCGGTGCGGCGAACGGCGTGTTTCGCATCAAGGACATGGAAAAGAAACTCGGCGAAAAATTCGCGCCCGAAGCGATAGCAAAATCCAAAATCGCCGCCGACAAACTCAACGGCGATTTGCATGCGAGTGCTGAATACCGTGCGCATTTAATTCCGCTGCTGGTGCAACGCGCCGTAGTAGCGGCTCTATCAGGAAAATAGTTTAAAATCAAATACTTACGTAAAAAAACGACACTGTGCGCGGTGCGAGGTACCCGCGACAGCAAAGCGGCACGAGCGCATCGCGTATGCGTGGTGTTTGTTTGGCGTTTACACACGCGGCTGCATCGCAACAAGCCACCACACGAATGGTAAACACTGCAATGTCATGCGTTTGTATTGATTGCGTACTCGTCGTAGCGCCCTCACATTAAATTGCAGGTCGCCGTCTACCTGTTTTTCGGGAATCGCCCTACAATGAGTCAACGTACCGTTTGTACGGCGCGTTTTGAAGGGGCGCGGTTCCGCAGTAAGTTCGTCACGGAACAGTGGCCCGACTTTTTAAACATTAAGAAAAGGACGCACCTATGCTGCATTTTCTGTGGATTGCGCTGATTGGCTTGGTCGCTGGACTGATTGCGCGTGCGCTGCATCCAGGCAAAGATAACCTGGGTTTCATCATGACCGCTGTGCTGGGCATCGGGGGTTCGCTCGCGGCAACGTATTTGGGCCAGGTTCTTGGTTTATACAAGCAAGGTGAAAACGCAGGCTTCATCATGTCAGTCATCGGCGCAGTCGTGCTGCTGGTGATCTACGGTTTCATCGCCAAGAAGACCGATGGCGGCGGCTCGTCCACCTGATCGCCCGCGGCATGCGTAACGCTTTGCATCGTAGTAATAACGAAGGCAGCGCGCGCAGCGGCGAGCTGCTCGCGCTTCCCCGTACCCAAATGGAACTCGATGAAGCGGTCAAGCGCGCCAAGCGCATTGTGACGCGGCGCGCGGCCGTGGCCTCTGCCGCGTCACTGGTTCCGCTGCCGGGTCTGGATATCGCCGTGGATATTGCCGCGGTGATGAAGCTCGTGCCGGAGATCAACAGCGAGTTTGGTTTGACCCCCGAGCAAATCTCCAAGTTGAGTCCGGGACGGCAAATGCTGGTCTACAAATCCATCGTCGCCATGGGCAGTGTGCTGATCGGCAAACTGGTCACCCATCAAATGGCCATCGAAATCCTGAAAACCGTGGGTGTGCGCATGACCGCCAAACAGGTCGGCAAATACGTGCCGGTAGCCGGACAGGCGCTGTCGGTTGCACTCGGCTTCACCGCCATGAAATACGTCGGCCATCAGCACATCAAGGATTGCCGGCGCGTGATCGAGGCGACGCTCGCCGCTAACGCGTAATTTATTTGC
>JAYUAH010000065.1:0-2566 GCA_043741415.1 Betaproteobacteria bacterium | reverse complement strand
TTCAAACCGGCAAGGCCTTGCGTGCCAATATCCTCAATTTTGTGGCGCGGCTCACGGAATCGGAGGCGTCGTTGCTGGATATACGTGACGGCAATGTGGTGGATGCCACCAGCGGCACCGTGAAGATTTCACTGGAAGAAGTTGCGCGCACGGCGTACTTTCGCACCGAGCAGGTGCCCAAGGATTATCAGCCGGAGCTGACGGTGACGCGTAGCTTTGCGCAAAAGCATTACGCAGGCATTTTCACCAACGGTATCCATGGCAGCTACGTTGAAGTCGATCCCGAGACAGGCTTCGTCAAAACGCTCAAGCACTGGGTGATCGATGACGCCGGCACGGTGGTGAATCCGCTGCTGGTGGATGAGCAAATCCGCGGCGGCGTGGTGCAGGGCATCGGCGCAGCGTTGTTCGAGCAGTGTATTTACAGTGATGAAGGGCAGTTGCTGAACGGCACGCTGGCGGATTACCTGGTGCCGATGGCGGGCGAGATGCCGGACATCGAAGTGGGCCACACGTACTCGCCGACGAAAGTGTCCGAGTTGGGTGCGCGCGGCGCGGGCGAGGCGGGTGTCGCCGGTGCGCCGGCAGCGATCATGAATGCCATCAATGATGCGTTAAAGCCGCTATTGTTACCGGGCGCGCGTGTCACTGATCAGCCATTTACGCCGCAGTGTATTTTGCGTGCACTGGGTAAAGTGTCGGCGTGAGGTGGCGCATTTTACTGGCGTTGATTTGCTGGGTGTGTGTGCCGGTTCACGCTGATACGTTTATCGCAAAGGTGATTGCGGTAGTCGATGGCGATACGGTGATGATTCAACATGCCGGCCGTAAATCCACGGTGCGGTTGGCCGGTATTGATGCGCCGGAAAAACTACAGATGTTCGGGCAGGAATCGCGCAACGCGCTGGCTGCGCGCGTGCTGCACCGGGACGTGCGCGTGATCACCAAAGCAATCGACGATTATGGCCGCACCGTCGCGATCGTGGAGTTGGACGGACTGAACATCAACGCGGAACAATTGCGCCGCGGCATGGCCTGGGAGTATTCGCACTACCATCGCGACAAATCGTTGATCGCATTGCAAGGGGAAGCACAGCGCGCGCGCCGCGGTTTGTGGGCAGACGCCAATCCGGTGCCGCCGTGGGAATTTCGCAAGTCGCACACGACTACACGTGAAGTCCCCACGCTAAACGCTGCTTGCGGCAAGAAGCATTATTGTTCGCAGATGACCTCGTGTGCGGAGGCAACGTTTTACCTCACACACTGCCGCGTCAAGACGCTGGATAAAGACGGCGACGGTGTGCCGTGCGAGAATCTGTGTAACGCGAAAAAGCGCTAAACCGCACTTAATCATAAGTATTTGATTTTAAACAACATTTATATAGCCACTAGAGCGCATCGGAGTGTTGTGAGCCCAGCGTTTTTGCGTTTTGCCAGTGCGGGCACGTTGACGTGCGTTGCGCTGGGCGCGTTGGCGCAAACGAACTATCCGTTGCGGCCCGTGCGCATTGTGGTGCCGTATGCGCCGGGCGGCGGCACGGATATTAATGCGCGCAATGTAGCGGGCAAGTTGATGGAGCGCTGGGGGCAGAGTGTGGTGATCGACAATCGTCCCGGCGGCAACGCGATGATCGGTACCGACATCGTGGCCAAGGCCACGCCCGACGGCTACACCGTGTTGATGAGTGCATCGTCGGAAATCGTCACCGTGATCAGCTTGTTCAAACAAGTGCCATACGATCCGTTGAAGGATCTGCAGCCGGTGACCCTGGTATCCAACACGCCGCTCATTATTACCGCGCATCCGTCGATCGGCGTGAAGTCGCTCAAGGAGCTCATTGCCACCGCGGGGCAGCGCAAGTACTCGTTTGCCTCCGTGGGTACCGCAAGCCCGCAGCACCTCGCGGGCGAATGGCTGAAGAGCCTGGCCAAAATCGATATGGTGCATGTGCCGTTCAAAGGCGCGGGGCCGGCGCTGAATGATAATTTGGGCGGGCATGTGCCCATCGCCATTTTGCCGCTGCTGCCGGTGGTGGCGCACGCGAAGGCGGGACGCTTGATAGGATTGGCGGTGACCAGTGCAACACGCGCGCCCACGCTGCCGGATGTGCCGACGATGAAAGAAGTGGGCTACCCGGAGATCGAACTCGTGCAATGGTATGGCGTGTTCCTGCCGGCGAAGACGCCGCGTGCGATCATCGACAAGCTTAACCACGACATGAACGCGACCTTCAATTTGTCCGAGGTCAAACAGCGCCTCGCGGCAGGTGGCGCAGATGTGCTGGCGACGACCACGCCGGCGCAGTTCGCGCAGTTTGTACGCGTGGAGATTGACAAGAACCGCCGCATCATTCAGTCTGCAGGTATCAAGATGGAATAATTGTTTAAAATCAAATACTTATGAAACTCTCATTTATAGGGCTCGGGGTCATGGGCGGGCCCATGGCTGGCCATCTCGCGAAAGCGGGGCATGCCGTCAGGGTCTACAACCGCACGCAGGCCAAGGCCGATGCGTGGCTGGCCCACTACAGCGGCAAGGTTGCGGCCACACCGCGTGATGCGGCCA
>JAYUAH010000064.1:0-2569 GCA_043741415.1 Betaproteobacteria bacterium | reverse complement strand
CGCTGGCGCCGATCCCTTTGCACTGCACCGCGGTTGCTGCGCTCGCCATTGCGCGCGATGGCTCGGCGGCGCAGCAGGAGAAATATCTGCCCGACGTGGTGGCGGGCAAATCGGTAATGACGTGGGCATTTACCGAACGCGATCCGCGCTTTATCCCTGAGGCGGTGCAAATGAGCGCCCAGGCGCAGGGCGACGACTTCGTGCTCGATGGCGTGAAGCTCTTCGTCGATAATTTTCCGGGCGCGGATTGCTGTCTGGTGGTGGCGCGAACCGCGGTGGGCTCGAAGGGCGCGCAAGGGCTTACGTTGTTTATCGTCGATGCACGCGCCAAGGGCATCAGCCACACGGCGCTGATTACGCTGGCGAAAGACAAACAGAGCGAAGTGACCTTCAAGGATGTGCGCGTGCCCAAAGCGAACGTCATCGGCGCGGTCGGCGAGGCATGGCCGATTGTCGAGCGCATGCTGGATCGCGGCACCGCCTTGCTGTGCGCGCAAATGGTGGGTGCGGCGCGCAAGGATATCGAAATGGCGATTGAGTACGCGAAGTTCCGCAAGGCGTTCGGCCAACCCATAGGCTCTTTCCAGTCTGTGCAGCACGTGTGTGCGGACATGCAGATTTGGGTCGATGGCGGCGAAATGTTGACCTTCGAGGCCTTGTGGAAAATGGACCAGGGGCTGCCCGCGTCCGTGGAAGTGTCTCAGGCCAAGGCCTTTTGCAACGAGAAATGCGAGGCGGCGGTGCGCAACTCGCAAAGCATCCACGGCGGCATTGGCTTCATGATGGAATTCGATCTGCAACTGTGGTTCCGGCGCGTGTCGGCGTGGACCATGCGCATGGGCACCTCGTTCGAGCACCGCGCGCGTATCGCGCACGCGCTGATCGACATTCCCGGCGAAGTCATACTGGGCCGCCCCATGCCCGTAGCTGCTGCCGACCCTGCGCCGGCTGCTGCGGCGCGCCCGAAGGCAGTCATTGCTTAACGATATAGCGATATAGCGAAATAGCGAAATAGCGAAATAACGAAATAGGAGTTTTAGTATGGCGAAATGTCCAGTGTGCCAGCAGCCCGTCGATGAGGCTGCGGCAAAAGCCCAAACCGGAATGACCCCCGGTGGCGCGAAAGAAGTAGACCCGAAGCAGGGGACACGCCAGTTTCACGATGGCACTTGGTACTACTTCGATTCGCTCGAATGCCGCAATCGTTTTACGCGTGACCCCGATGGTTATCTGAAGGCTGCGTCGTAACGGTTTAGCGATCGCGCGACCAACGCAGCGCTGATTAAGACGTGCTGCGGTGGTGCAAATCTGCGTGCCTGTACTCGTGTAGTGCCGCGGTAGACTGACGGACTTCACGCCGCCGTTATCCGTAAGTACTTGATTTTATTGAATATTTTTATTTTATAAAATATTCAATAAAATCAAATACTTACGATATTTTCCCCACAGCCGGCGCTAGCTCATCACCGCCATCTCAGATTGCAGGGTGACATCAGCGCCAAACCAGCGCGCGAGCGCGTCGTTCACCGCGTGTGCACGTTCAAGCTGTATCCAATGCCCGCCACCGGGAATCACCCGGCACTCGCGATGAGCCATCGCGTTCGTCAGTTTGTGCTGCGCCAACTCGGGCGTGCAAATCACATCGTGCTCGCCGTATAGAAATAACACGGGACCGCTGTGCGGCGCGAGTAACTCAGCGAGCGGCACACGGTGCGCATCGCCGCGACTGCGAAAGCGCGCCGTCTTGACCGCATCAGCGTACGCCCGAAACGCGAGGGCGTCGACGTTGCCGTCGGCATACATCATGTGCGCGAGCAGGTTGTGGCGCAGGGCGGCGTTCTGCACGGCTTCATCGGGATTACGCCAGCGTATCAGTTCGCTGCAAGGGCGCCGCGGCGTTACGCTGCCGGGGCTGCCCAGCAGCGCGAGCCGGCGTACCGCGCCGCGCTGTACCGCAACGCGTGCCGACACGACGGCACCAAACGAAAATCCCGCTAGGTCAATGATGTGACGGCCGCCCAACAGCGCGTCCAGCGAAGTAATGAGCGCATCCACAATGGTCTCAATGTGGGCGCCCGCGGGCGCATCGTCGGAGTCACCGAAACCGGGAAGATCGGGTACCAGCACCCGGTGATTGCGCGACAGGGCCTCGATATTGCGCACCCAATGCAGCCAACTGCCATGTCCGCCGTGAACGATCACCAGCGGATCACCTTTACCGAAAATACGCCAGCGTATTACACGCCCCTCGGAAAACGCCACCGATCGCTGCTCGGCGTTGTGCTCGAGCCGCGCAATATGCTGATTCGCTTGCAGAATGTCCATGGGCGTGAGGGTCTCGAAACGCAAAGCGCTCGAGTCTAGCAGAGCGCAAATGCGCGGACAACGTAACGACCATACTGCGTATTTTCGACGTGTAATCCGAGGTGCTCAGCGCTGAGCAGGTAAATTGACAATGCCGCATGCTTTCCCCCAATATCTGCCTCAAACCGCTAGCGCCGAACATTGCATCGCATCGCGGCGTCTGATGCGCAGCCCATGCGACGGCGACTCATCCAACAAAACGCCA
>JAYUAH010000063.1:0-2571 GCA_043741415.1 Betaproteobacteria bacterium | reverse complement strand
CTTGCTCGCGATTGCGGATTCACCCAAGTGTCGATATCGAATGAAGTCAGTCCGCTGATGAAACTGGTGTCGCGTGGCGACACCACGGTGGCGGACGCGTATCTGTCGCCGGTGCTGCGGCGCTATGTGGAGCGCGTCACGCGCGAACTCGATGGCGTGAAAGTGATGTTCATGCAATCCAGCGGCGGTCTCACCGATGCGCGGCGCTTTCACGGCAAAGACAGCGTGCTCTCTGGTCCCGCCGGCGGCGTGGTGGGCATGGTGCGCACCGCGCAGGCCGCGGGCTTCGAGCGCATCATCGGCTTCGACATGGGCGGCACCTCCACCGACGTGTCGCATTTCGCCGGCGAATACGAACGCGCGTTCGACACCCTGGTCGCTGGGGTGCGCATGCGCGCGCCGATGATGAGCGTGCATACGGTGGCCGCCGGTGGCGGATCGATATTGCATTTCGACGGCGCACGGATGCGTGTCGGCCCCGATTCCGCGGGCGCACAACCTGGCCCCGCATGTTACGGACGCGGCGGGCCGCTGACCGTCACCGATTGCAATGTGCTGCTGGGCCGCATACAACCGGATTACTTTCCGGCGGTGTTCGGCGCCTCTGCGACATCACCGTTGAACAGCGCCATAACACGCCAAAAGTTCATTGCGCTATCAGAAAAAATACTCAATAAAAGCAAATACTTACACAGTATCGAAGTCATTGCCGAAGGCTTTCTGCGCATCGCCGTCGACAACATGGCCAACGCCATCAAAAAGATTTCCGTGGCACGCGGCTACGACGTCACGCGCTACACGCTGGCGTGCTTCGGTGGTGCCGCGGGCCAGCATGCATGCCGCGTGGCCGATGCGCTGGCGATCCCGCGCGTGTACATCCACCCGTATGCCGGCGTGCTATCGGCGTACGGCATGGGGCTTGCCGATATCACCGCGATGCGCGAACAAGCCGTTGAAGCTGCGCTCGATGACGCGTTGCTGCAGCGTCTGACGCCGGCACTCGACGCGCTCGCCGGTGCTGCTGCGCACGAGGTGGCTGCACAAGCTATCGCAGCCGAGCACATCACCGTCAAGCGCCGCCTGCACGTCAAATACGAAGGCACGGATACCACATTGATGGTGCCGTTCGGCGCGCGTGCTGACATCGTGCACGCGTTTGAACTCGCCTACCGCGGACGCTACAGCTTTTTGATGCCCGGACGCACGCTGGTGGTGGAAGCGATATCGGTCGAAGCTATCGGCGCCACCGTCGCTGCCGCAGATTCATTGCCTCCCGCGCCCGCCGCTGCCGATGCACTGCCGCTGCCACAGCCCGACACCCGCGTGCAACTCTACAGCGAAGGCGCATACCTTGAGGCGCCACTGTATCGTGTGGAGCGCTTGGCGCCCGGCAACCTGATCGCCGGCCCCGCCATCATCACCGACGCCAACGCCACCACCGTGATCGAACCGCAATGGCAGGCCGAAGTCACCGCGCAAGGTCACTTGCTGCTCACGCGCAGTGTGCCGCGTGCGGCGCGCACCGCGATTGGCACGACGGTCGATCCGGTGTTGCTGGAAATCTTCAACAACCTGTTCATGGCGATTGCCGAGCAAATGGGCGTGACGCTCGCCAACACCGCGTACTCGGTCAACATCAAGGAACGGCTCGACTTTTCGTGCGCGCTGTTTGATGCGCAAGGCCATTTGATTGCGAATGCGCCGCACATGCCGGTGCATCTGGGGTCGATGGGCGAGAGCGTGCGTGCGGTGATCCGCGACAATGAAGGCCGCATACGCGCGGGCGATGTGTACATGCTCAACGACCCCTATCGCGGCGGCACGCATTTGCCTGACATCACGGTGATCACGCCGGTATTTGATAGCGACGATAAAACCATTTTGTTCTACGTCGGCTCGCGCGGCCATCATGCCGATATCGGCGGCATCACGCCGGGCTCGATGCCGCCGGACAGCCGCCACATCGATGAAGAAGGCGTGCTCATCACCAATTTTCTGCTGGTGAAAAACAGCTTGTTACGCGAAGCCGAAACCCGCGCCCTGCTCAGCGGCGCACGTTACCCGTCGCGCAATATCGAACAGAATCTCGCCGACCTGCGCGCGATGATCGCAGCCAATCAAAAAGGCGTCACCGAACTCGCGCGCATTGTTAACGAATTTGGCTTGGAGGCCGTGCACAGCTACATGCAACACGTGCAGGACAACGCCGAAGAATCCGTGCGGCGTGTGATCGGCGCACTGAAAGACGGCGCGTTCAGCTATGAAATGGACGACGGTGCAGTCATCAACGTAAAAATAAACATAGACCACCCCGCACGCAGCGCGGTGATCGATTTCACCGGCACCTCTAAACAACGTGACTCCAACTTCAATGCACCCACCGCAGTCACCATGGCGGCGGTGCTGTATGTGTTCCGCACGCTGGTGGACGACGATATTCCCCTCAACGCCGGGTGCCTGAAGCCATTGAACGTGATCATTCCCGAAGGCTGCATGCTCAACCCGCGCCACCCGGCGGCGGTGGTCGCCGGCAATGTCGAGACCTCGCAGTGTGTGACCGATGCGCTGTAT
>JAYUAH010000062.1:0-2576 GCA_043741415.1 Betaproteobacteria bacterium | reverse complement strand
CCGGCAACTCTTCAAGACACGCCGCCAGCGTCACAATCAAGTGCGCGCTATCGGACCAGAACGAGCCATCGCTCATTTCCGCAATCGCAATCACGTTCTGCGTATCGGCCATGCGCACCCGCGTGCTTACCTGCGCACGCCCAGCGCGCGGCCCCAACCGAAACGTCACCATTTCGGGCAGCGGATTGCGCTCGGTAAACACGTGTATGGCTTTGACGTAATCCGTCTGCGTCATGGGGCTAGCCACACGTACTGACAGCGGCACCAGATGGCCGTTCTCCACCAATGGCGGCACGTCGAGCTTGACGCGGCCGGAGTTGATGGTCTTACCGCCCACCAACTTGCGTATCGCTTCGGGCATGTTATTGAGCGGCGTGCGCACCATTTGCGCACGCGCGCCGCTCGGCATCGTCACCACCGCAGCGGCACCGCTTGCCACGGCCAGAAATTCGCGGCGCGATGTTCGTATCACAAAAATCCCTTTAAAAACAGATACTTACATCAATATTCGTAGAACCATCACGGGCCGGGCGCGCCAGCGCTATACCAACGCTATACCAGTGCTATACCAACGTCATACCGGCGTTCTTCAACGGTATGTTGCGCAAGCGTTTACCGGTTGCCGCGAAAATGGCGTTGAGCACCGCCGGTGCGGCCACGCAAATCGTCGGTTCACCCACGCCGCCCCAGAAGCCGCCGGACGGCATGATGATGGATTCGACTTTGGGCATTTGGGCAATACGCATCGAGTTGAAGGTGTTGAAATTCAACTCCTGTATGCGGCCGTCTTTCAAGGTGTTCTCCTGCATGAACAACGCCGACAGACCATACACGAACGAGCCCGAAACCTGCCGTTCGATCTGCGCGGGGTTTACCGCGTAGCCCGAATCGGTGGCCGCAATAATGCGATGCACTTTGACTTTATCGCCATCCACCGAGACCTCGGCGCAACCCGCCACATAGCTGTTAAAGGCTTTCATCTGCGCGAGCCCGCGGAAAATACCCTTGGGCGCCGGTTTGCCCCAGCCGGCTTTTTCGGCTACCGCGTTAAGCACAGCCAGATGCTTGGGGCTCTTCACCATCAACTTGCGGCGGAATTCCAGCGGATCCTGCCCCACCGAATGCGCGAGTTCGTCAATGAAGCACTCGATGTAGATCGCGTTTTGATTGATGTTCACGCCACGCCAGAAGCCCGGCGGCACATGCGTGTTGCGCATGGCGTGATCGATCATCAGGTTTGGGATGCCGCTGTAGCCGAACTCGAATTCGCCCGATTTCGCCAAGCCCTGGAAGGTCGCCGGGTCCATGCCTTTGACCAGTGCTTCGGGCCGCACCGCAGTCAAAATCGATTGGCCCGAAATGCGCATGTGCAAACCAGTGAGGTTGTTGTTGGCGTCGAATGCACCGATGAGTTTGCACTGCGTGATCGGGTGGTAGCGGCCCTGCGCCATGTCTTCTTCGCGCGTCCATTGCAACTTGACCGGGACGCCGGGCATCTGCTTGGCGATCAGCACCGATTGCGTCACAAAATCATGGAACGCACCGCGCCGGCCAAACGCGCCGCCGATAATCATCTTGTAGACATCGCACTTATCCGCGGGCAAACCCGACGCCGCCAGCACCGCGGCAAAGGCCGCTTCGCCATTTTGCGTGCCGCACCACACTTCGCATTTGTCGGCGGTGTAGCGCGCGGTGGCGTTCATCGGCTCCATTGGCGCGTGGTTGAGGAACGGGTACGAATACACCGCCTCGACTTTTTTTACCGCGCTGCCGATGGCAGCCTTGGCATCGCCTGATTCGTTGCCGACAAAAGCCTGCTCTGCATCCAGGCCTTCTTTCAACATCGCCGCTACCGAGGCGCTCGACACTTTGGCGTTGGGGCCTTCATCCCACACAATGGGCAACGCATCGAGCGCTATCTTGGCCTGCCACCAGCTATCGGCCACCACAGCCACCCCGGTTTCACCCACCTGCAGCACTTTTTTCACACCCTTCATGCCGGACACTTTGGCGGCATCAAAGCTCTTCACCTTGCCGCCGAACACCGGGCACTCCTTGATGCTGGCGTTCAGCATGCCGGGCATTTTGAAGTCGGCGCCGTACATCATTTTGCCGGTGAGCTTGTCGACGGTATCGAGACGCTTCATCGACTTGCCGATGATTTTCCAGTCTTTCGGGTCTTTCAACGGCACGTCTTTCGGCGGTGTAATGCGCGCCGCGGCTTCGGCCACTTTGCCGAACGTTGTCTTGCGGCCCGTCGGGGTGTGCGTAATCACGCTATTCGCGGCGACGCACTCTGATGCAGGCACCTTCCACATCTCGGCCGCGGCTTGCACCAGCATCACCCGCGCCGTCGCCCCGCCCCGGCGCACATACTCATGCGACTCGCGGATGCCGCGGCTGCCGCCGGTGGAGAAATCGCCCCACGCGCGCTTGCGTTTAACACTCTCGCCCGGCGTTGGATATTCGGTGACGACTTTCGCCCAATCGCATTCGAGCTCTTCGGTGACCATTTGCGCGAGACCGGTCAACGTACCCTGGCCCATTTCGGTACGCGCGATACGAATCACCACCGT
>JAYUAH010000061.1:0-13939 GCA_043741415.1 Betaproteobacteria bacterium | reverse complement strand
GCTGTCCCTGACATTTCCTGTTTCGATGCAGTAAACTCGACGTCACGCGCGTAGCGGCGTTCGGCCTATTCGGCGCCAGCAGTCGTGTGGGCGTATTTTCGTAAGTATTTGTTTTTAAACACTATTTTGTTTTAGGTCAGCGACGGCATTCGCAGGGTGATGCAAGGCTTCGCGTGTGTAGAACAACCAACTTATTCATCGCGGGCGTAGCCATCATGACATCAAAACACACGCAGGAATTTCACGCCGACATCATCATCATCGGCTTCGGTGCCGCCGGCGCTTGCGCGGCCGTCGAGGCGCACGAGGCTGGCACGGAGGCGGTGATACTCGAAAAGCAGCCCGAGGCCACGCACTACTCCAACTCGCGCATGAGCGGCGGCGGCTTTCACAGTCCCGGCACGGACGGCGATTTCGAGTCGATCAAGGCGTATGCCAAAGCCATGTTCAGCGGCGAGAATCTGCCGCACAAACTTGAAGGTGAGCAGCCGGAATTTTCAGATGCGCTGGCCGAAGCGTGGGCGACCTATGCGCCGCAGAACGAAGCCTTCATGCGCGGGCTTGATCCGGAGTTCCGCACGTTCAGCAGCGCGGGTGCGGCGTTTGCGGATTTTCCCGGTGCGGACCGCGCGCAGTACGCGTGCCTGCGCAGCAGCTACAGCGGCACTGAAATCGACTCTGCGGCAGGTGCGTGGACCCGGCATTTACCCAAGTTGAAAAAAGAATCCGGCGAAGCGTTTCACGCGTGTTTGTTGAATGGTGTGCAGGCGCGAAATATTCCGATTCACTATGAAACCGTAGCGCAAGCGTTGCTCACCGATGATGACGGGGTGATTACCGGCGTTGCAGCCGTGCGCAACGGCCAGCGCATTATTTATCACGCGCGCCGCGCGGTGATTATCTGCAGCGGCGGCTACGAGTACAACACGCGCATGCGCAAAGCGTTTCTCGACGGTCCCGGCAAAGAAGGCTGGGCGTTCTACGGCACGCCGGCGAATACCGGTGACGGCATCCGCATGGCGCTCAAAGTCGGCGCGGCACTCGCCAAGGTCGGCAGCATCGCCGGGCGCGTAATTTGCGCGATTCCCGAGCGGCGGCATGGTTTGAAAATCGGGCTCAACACGTCATCCGTGGGCAAGCCTAATGAAATCGTGGTGGATAATCTCGGTCGGCGTTACGCCGCCGAGCGGCGTATCACCAAAGACCCTAGCCGTTATATTTTTTACAAGGAAGCGCTGCAATTCGACACGGTGACGCTGACCTATCCGCGCATACCATCGTGGATGATTTTTGATTCGACGTTGATGAACGCCGGCGCACTGGTGAGTTCGGCCGCGGCGGCGTACAACGACATTGACTGGGATCGCGGCAATCAAAACGCGCTGCGCAACGGCTGGATATTGCAGGGCGCGACCATCGCCGAGTTGGCCGCGAAAATTCGTGCGCACCCCGACAATCGCGATTTGATGGATGCCGACGCGCTTACCGAGCAAGTCGATACCTGGAACCGCTATTGCGAAGCCGGCAACGATCCCGATTTCAATGCCGAACCGAAAACCATGGGCGCGGTGAAAAAGCCGCCGTTCTTCGCGTTTCCCTTGTATCCGGGTGGCCCCAATACCAAAGGCGGCTTGCGTTCGAACGCGCGGCGCGAGGTGTTGGATTGGGATGATCAACCGATTCCGCGGCTCTACACCGCGGGTGAAATTTCATCGGTGTTTCAATTCGTGTATCAGGGCGGCGGCAATCTTGCGGAGTGCATTGTGTTCGGGCGCATCGCGGGCTGGAACGCCGCGGCGGAGCCGGCGCTGGCGACGCAGCGCAACGCGATGGCCGCTAAAAAAATTGTTTAAAAAAAATGCTTATATACATCCGTGAACGCGAACGTATGGATTGGGGTTTTCTGTGCTTTCGCCGCCACTTCAATTTCAGCCTACGCCGCCGACACCGCGCAGTACCCCACCAAGCCCGTACGGCTGATTGTCCCGTTCGCGCCCGGCGGCGGTACCGACATACCAGCGCGCTTGCTGGCTTCCGCGCTATCGGCGAGCCTGGGGCAGCAGTTCGTGGTCGACAATCGTGCGGGTGCCGGCGGCATACTCGCCGGTGAACTGGTGGCCCGAGCGCCGGCCGATGGCTGTACGCTGTTGCATGGCTCGATCGGCATGCTGACGATCATTCCTAATTTCAAGAAAAACCTGCCCTACGATGCGCAGAAAGATTTTGCGCCGGTGAGCCGGCTCACCGCCGCGCCGACCGTTATCGTGGTGCACCCGAAACTGGGCGTGAATCATTTGAAGGAACTGATTGCGCTGGCGAAAGCCAAGCCCGGCACCATCAGCTTTGGCTCGTCGGGCACCGGCAGTTCCACGCACTTGAGCGGTGAACTGTTCAAGTCGATGGCCGGTGTCAATCTTAATCACGTGCCGTACAAAGGCGCGGCACTCGCGGTCATCGATCTGCTCGCGGGGCAAATCATGCTGGGGTTCGATACCCTGTCGGCGCTGACGCATGTCAAAGCCGGCAGGCTCAAGGCGCTGGCGATTTCGACGGCGACACGCTCGCCCTTGTTGCCGGAGGTACCGACCGTCGCCGAAGCGGCGATACCCGGCTATGAAACCTCGTCGTGGAACGGCATTATGGTGCCAGTCGCTACGCCCAAAGCCATCGTCACGCGGCTCAACACCGAAATTCTCAAGGCGGTAGCGCTACCCGACGTGCGCGAGCGCATGCAGGTCAACTGCAACACGCCAGTAACGACGACGCCCGAGGCCTTCGGCGACTTCATCCGGCAGGAGCGCACGCGCTGGGGCAAGGTGATCCGCGACGCCAACATTCAAGTGGAGTTAGGCCGCACGTTTTAATGAGGAGGGTGGATGGTGACTCACCGTGGTGTAGTACAGTGCGGCGTGCGTGGTGCGCTGATATTTCTGGCGGGTATCGGCTGGTCGCTGGCGGCGCCGTTTCCCGAAAAGCCCATACGTTTTATTACACCGTATCCGCCCGGTGGGGGCACGGATGCGGTGGCGCGGCCGCTGGCGGCCAGTTTCACCAAGGCGTGGGGCCAACCGGTGGTGGTGGATAATCGCGGCAGTAACGGCGGCGTGGTGGCGGTGCAAATGGTGGCTGCCGCACCGCCGGACGGTTACACGCTGTTGCTGTCCACCGGCGCGCAGATGGTGAGTGCGCCGCTGGTGATGCGCGGCGTGGCGTACGATCCGATCAAGGATTTCGCGCCGGTGGGCCTGACCGCGCTGCTGCCCGCTTTTCTGGCGACGCAGACCTCGATGCCGGTGAACACCATGCAGGATGTGATCGCGCTCGCGCGCAGCACGCCGGGGAAACAAACGTTTTCGTCGAGTGGCACCGGCGGCGGGCATCATCTGGCGGTGGAAATGTTGAAGTCGTTGACCGGCATTGATGTCATCCACGTGCCGTACAAGGGCGGCGGGCCGGCCGTGGTGGCGCTGATCGGAGGCGAGGTGACGTTCAGTTTTTGCAACTATCCCGGCGCACGGGCGCATTTCGCGTCGGGCCGGTTAAAGGCGATTGCCACCGCCGGCGCCAAGCGTACCGCGTTGATGCCGCAGGTGCCCACCGTGATTGAATCCGGGTTGCCGGGGTTTGAATATACGACGTGGTACGCCTTGTATTACCCGGCGCGCACGGCGGCTGCAATCATCGATAAAGTTAACGCAGAATTGCGCCGCGCGTTTGCCGATCGCAGCATCGCCGAGCCGTTGCTGCAACAAGGCGCGGAAGCGTCACCCTCGTCACCGGAGGCATTGACGCGCTTGCAGCGCGAAGAGCACGCACGCTGGACCAAGGTGATCCAGATGCAGCAGTTGAAGTTCTAAATCTCGATGACGGTTGATAATTTAAAAATTTAATAAAATCAAATACTTACGTTTTAACGTGGCCGTGATCCCTGAGCACCAAAGCGAGTAGGGATTCAACGCCTGATCGGTAGCACCGCCATCAAACGGCTGGACGCGAAAGCGCCCAGCCGTTTTTTTATGGGCCTAGCGGTTCGTGTTCCTGCGTGCGTATGTTTGCCCGGCAAGGAATTGATCGCCCGCGCGCTGCATTTTGCGGGCGCGCGCGCGGACAAGCCGTTCATCGAAATCAATTGCGCGTCGAGCCCCTCCAACCTGCTGGAGGCTGAACTCTTTGGCTACGAGCGCGGTGCCTTCACCGATGCCAAAGAGCGCAAGCAAGGCTTGATTGAAACCGCCGAAGGCGGCACGCCGTTCCTCGACGAGATCGGCGAAGCGCACATGGCGGTACAGGTCAAGCTGCTTAAACTGCTGGAAGAAAAGTGCGCGCGGCGCCTGGGCGGTGCGCGCGAGCAGCCGGGCAACGTGCGCGAACTGCGCAATGCGACTACATCATCAAAACGCATTCGGCTGGCGATCATATACAGCCGTTGGCTGCATGACTGACGCGACAACTAGCTTGACACGCGCCGCGGAGCACCATTGCGGACATGAAGACACTACCCGAAAACGGCACCGACTTGAGTGAACGGGAGCGGCAGATACTGGAAAAAGCGCTGCTGACGACGGGTTGGAATGTGACGCGTGCGGCAAAAATGTTGGGCGTGAGTCGCGACACCTTGCGCTAGCGCATCGAAAAGTACCAGATTCGTAGTTCGATTCATTGAACAGGCCTGAAGGCGCAGCTAACCGGCGCAGATGCGATTGCGGCCGCTGTCCTTCGCCCGTACAGCCCGCGGTCGGCGGCGGCAATCAGCGTGCCTGGGCGGCCAGACCGCTCGGGCATCACCGTGGCAGCCCCGATGCTGAGCGTGACGTGGTCTGCGACCGGGGAATTCGCATGCGCAATATGCAACGCTGCGAGCGCGCGCATGATTTCTTGCGCCACCGTGGTCGCGCCTGCCTGGCTGACGTTTGGCAGGACCACCGCCATCTCCTCGCCGCCGTAGCGCGCGACCAGGTCAGTCGAGCGGTGCAGGGCCGCCGCGGCAGCCCGTGCAACCGCCTTCAGGCACTCGTCGCCCGCCTGGTGGCCGTAGGTGTCGTTATAGCGCTTGAAATGATCGACATCGAGCATCAGCAGCGACAGCGGCAGGTGATCGCGAACCGAACGGTTCCACTCCGCTTCCAGGCGTTCATCGAAATAGCGGCGGTTTGCGATCCCGAGCAGGCCATCGGTATTCGACAGCGACTCCAGCCGCAGGTTGAGTTCTATTAGTGCCTGATTGGCATGCTCGAGTTCCGCGGTGCGTGACGCAACCCGCTGCTCCAGGCCGGTGTTTGCCAATGCCAGATCGTGGTTTTGTTGCGACAGCACGTGATACAGATTGCCCAGCGCAGACAGCAGCGCTGCGGTGCTGTTGTCCCGCGGCGCGGCACCGGCGTCATACGCTGCACTGGCCGAAGCGCCCGTGGCGATCATGGCCATCTGCCGTGCCAGTTCCTGATCTTCACCGAGGATGTGGTAGCCGAGCCAGGCGCTGAGAAACCCGTGCAGGGTCTGCGCCGGATGGGCCATCGCGGTGCGTGAAATCCACATGGACGACAATTGCTCAACGAACTGGACATGGTGTTCGTGATGCAGTTTCCGATGGCGCGGATCGACGCCGGCCTCCTCCGACAGTTTTTCTTCGTTGGAAAAATGGTATTTCGCGTAATCCGCAAGCTCGTCGAATACGGCCTTCAATGCAGCTTCGTCCTTCGCATTCGCCGAGATCATCGATTCGCCGAACACATTGATCAGATCAACCAGCCGATGGTGCTGGCGATCCACGGTCTCGATGCCCGTGACGAAATGTTGATCCCACTCGAATGTTTTCATCGAATTCTGTCCTCTGTCTCCTGCCGCGCCTATGCTGCGAGGTCTCGGCGATCCTTGCCGTCCCGGATGTTCAATATGGTTGGGCATTTCACTATTGCGCCATGTGATGGAGCGCCTCCCGCAGTCTACGGTGTGCAATGCTATCGGAATGTGCGTTAGCGTACACAACGACCACGGCCAGTGCGTGTGTGGGCTAGGTGTTTTCCACGGCGTTCCGCAAACGGCGTTAGCGGCGACTTTTGGGCCGGTCGGAGATTTAATGCGATTTGCGCCGTTGGCCGTGACCATACGGCAGATTCCAATGGGTAACGGCCAACCGACTACGAACGGTGGGGATGGAGCGACGCGCTACGCAGCGGCCCGTTTGCCGCTATGGGTTCTCTTCGAATTCAATTCGCCTGTCAATGGACGAACGAGTATGCCAGTCCGATCGCCGCACACACGCCGATCAATTGGATCACGCCCACTTTGAATTTAAACAACGCAATCGCGGCAGCGATGCCGATGATTGCAGAAAACCAGTCGAAGGGGCCGCTGAGTCCCTGGGTCCACAGCACGTGATAGGCGAAGAACACCGCGAGATTCAGTATCACGCCCACCACTGCGGCCGTAATGCCGGTGAGCGGCGCGGTGAATTTGAGTTCACCGTGAGTCGATTCCACTACCGGTCCGCCGATTAAAATGAACAGGAACGAGGGCAGGAACGTGAAAAAGGTGGCCACGCAGGCACCGGCGGCGCCGGCGAGCAGCAGCGCATCGGGCCCGAACAACGCCTTGGTCCATGCGCCAACGAAACCGACGAAAGCCACCACCATGATCAACGGCCCCGGCGTGGTTTCGCCCAGGGCCAGGCCGTCGATCATTTGCGTGCCGGTGAGCCATTGGTATTGATCGACGCCGCCTTGATAAACATAGGGCAGCACCGCATAGGCGCCGCCGAAGGTGAGCAGCGCGGCCTTGGTGAAAAACCATCCCATTTGGGTGAGCGCGCCGTCCCAGCCGTAGCGCACGGTCAGCACAGCCATGGCAGCGCCCCACATCGCGAGGCCAATAAACACGAGCGTGGCGACACGCGCCCACGAAAACAGTGCGTGCTTGGGCGTGGGCGTATCGTCATCGATCATCGCCGGGCCGAAGTGTTTGTCCGCAGCACCATGGCCGCCGCCGGTACGAAATTTGTCGGGTGCGACGCGGCTGCCGATATAACCGATAAGGCCTGCAACGACCACGATGATAGGAAACGGCACGTGGAACGCAAAAATCGCAACGAACGCCGCGGCGGCAATAGCCCACAGCACGGCATTCTTCAACGCGCGTGAACCGATGCGATAGGCGGCGAACACCACGATCGCGGTCACTGCCGGCTTGATGCCGTACAGAATACCGGCAACAGCGGGCACGTTGCCGTATGCCATGTAGATCCAGGTCAAGCCGATCAAAATAAACAGCGACGGCAGCACGAACAGGCCACCGGCGATAATGCCGCCCCAGGTGCGGTGCATCAGCCAGCCGATGTAGGTGGCGAGTTGCTGTGCCTCCGGGCCGGGCAGGACCATGCAATAGTTCAATGCGTGTAGAAAACGTTTTTCGGAAATCCAGCGCCGGCGTTCGACCAGTTCCTGATGCATGATGGATATTTGTCCGGCGGGGCCGCCAAAGCTGATGAAGCCGAGCTTGAGCCAGAACCAGAATGCTTCGCCGAATGAAATATCGGGTCGCGCTGCGTCGGTGGACGCCGGCACACTTTGTGGCTCGGACATTATTTCTCCCTGAATGTTTTTATATTAACGTGCGGCTTCGCTGTAAGTGAGGTCGTCGAATAGTGTAACGCTGTCGGCTTTGGTCCACACGCCCACCGCACCGCTGCCGGCGATGTGGTTGTCTTCCATGTCTATGTAAGACTTGCCGTCGAGTAATACGCGGATGCGTTTGCCGGCAAACTCGACCTTCAGCGTATGCCACACATTGCGCGCCACCGGCGCATCGACATACTTAAGCGTACGCCGGCTGCCGTTTTGCGTGTAGTACAACGACACGTTGTCCTCCATCGCATTGGCGCGCGCGACGTAGTAATTGTTGCTGTCCTTCCAGCGCCACACCACGCCGCCGGCTTGATCTTCGCGCCCTGAAATGGATTTGAACTTCACTTCGACGCTACCGTCGGCAATTGCAGTGTCTTTCACCACGCACCAGGGATAAGGTGCGTTGCCCGATTGCTTCAGCACATTGGGTTTGCTAGGTGCAGTGGCATCGGCCTGCACTGACCACTGGGGACTGCCGCCGCCGGTGCTGCCGGCGACGCAGCCTTTGGGCAGCGTGCCGACGCTGTCCTGGTCAAACGAAAGCGTTGCGGCCTGGAGTTTAGTCATGGCGATCCCTAGAGTGAATGCGATTGCGATTGCAATCTGGCGTCGGGTTGTTTCAGCGATACGCATCGGGATTCCACGTGTGCGTTTCACTTTGTCCTTCTTTGCACCACAGGTACAGCGCGTCATACATCACCATGCCATGGCGCAACATCTCGTGGTCGTCGGCGTAGAGGCGTGAAAGCCCCAGCGACATCGCCAGCAGTCCCGGCGCCTGTGGTGCGAGTGCGAGATTGCCGGTGTCGGCGGCGCGCACGATGTGCGCGAGTTGTGTCAACGCCGGATCACCACCCAGACGATAGGTCTTGATGAAGGCATCGAAGCTGCACAACTCGCCGTCGTGGGTAAAGTGTACGTCGGGCACATCGTAGGCCATCGCCTCGCGCGCGGCGGCGCTGCGTTTGACGTCCGCGATAGGCACGTAAAGAAATTCGGCGTCGCGATCCACAAAGCGTGCGATCAGCCACGGGCAGGCGATGCGGTCGATTTTCGGGCGCTCGCGCGTGACCCAGCGGCTGTGCGCGCCGGCGGGCTTATGCATGACGGCGCCGCCGCCTTGCGCCCAGTGCGCAATGCCGCCTTCGAGAAAACGCGCTGCAATGCCGCGCTCATTCAGCGCCTGCGCCGCGCCTTGGCTAACTTGGTGGCCGTGTACGCAATACACCACCACGCTCGCCGCGCGCGGCAGGGTGCCGGCCCATTGCGTGAGGTGTTCGGGCTCGCGGTAAAGCGCACCAGCAATCAGATCGGTCGACTCGGCAAATGCGGATGCGCGCCGCACGTCGATCAGCAGCGGGGGCTGTGTCGATTGCAGCACTGCTTGCAACTGTTCAGATGAAATTGATGCGTCCATAAATCCTCCTTGGCGCGGGCACGCCCGAGCAAGGCAGAACTTGGACGCCGGGTGAAGCTTGATGTGCACAACGTGCACAATGACGTCTTGATGCGGGCGGGGAGTCTGCGGTATCCCCGTCGGAACGAGTTGTAGTGTGCTATTCGCGTATAGCTTTGTCAAACGGCTTGTACACGGACGCTGGAATTCGCTGAAGCTTCAGAAGCGCCTGCAGGTGAATGGATATCAGGATGACTCAACAATATTTTGAAGTGGACGGCACCCGCGCGCCGCTACCCCGGCGTGCACGCCGTCATCACGAGTGAAGATGCTGTGCGCGCGGGCTATGTGCAGTCGGTGAGTTTTTTTACCGTTGCCGGCAAGGACGGCCGGCGTGCCCAATTGCCGCCGCGACCGGTGCTCGCGCATGAGCGCGTGCTTCCACGCGAAGCGTTTCCGTACAAAACGCCCACCGGCTCGACTTACGAAATCGCGGATTTCAACGCCCTGTTGCGCAAGGCGTTGCACGCGGCCGCGTGGAATACCTACGTGCAGCGCGAGTCGGCCTTGCGCGTTGCCGGTGCTGGTGGACGCCGTGCTGGATGCCTTGCGACCGCTCAGCATCACGCATCTGAATATACCGTTAACACCCGCTAAAATCTGGTCGGCTCTACAACTCAGTCAGCAGCACCGCCGGCGTTATACCAATTCCATTTCATCAGATCAATAATTATTCGTCGTTGTCAAAATAGAAGTTGTCAGACTATTCATGAGCTATTGAAATAGAAATGGAATTAGGCATACAAATCCCGTCGCGTCAGTGGCAGCGCCGTCAAGCGGCTGCCGTGCTTCGCCGCGAGTATTTGATAGATGCCGGTGCTGCCGTTTTCGAATTCCAGCGCGCTGCCCGCCATGTAGAGTTTCCACACGCGGAACACGTCTTCGGTAACGTGCAGTAGCGCCGCTTGCCGCTGCTGTTCGAGACGCCGCACCCAGTGGCGCAGCGTCATCGCGTAATGCGGGCGCAGCCCTTCGACATCGAGGATCTCGAAGCCGCAGCGTTCCATCGCACGCAGCACGTTGCTGACGGTATCCAGCTCGCCGTCAGGGAACACATAGCGGTTGATGAACTCGCTGGTCAGTTCCGGCTTCCAGCCTTCCGTGTCGTGTGTGATGCCGTGATTCATAAAAAAACCTTCGGGCTTCAACAGGCGCTGCGCGGTGCCGAAGTACTGCGGTAGATTTTTCAGGCCCACATGCTCGAACATGCCGACGCTGACGATTTTGTCGTAGGACGCATCGCCGTCCAGCGCACGGTAGTCTTTGATTTCCACGGTCACGGCGTCCTGCAACCCTTCGTCGCGGATTTTTTTTTGCGCGTACTCGTACTGCTGTTCGCTCAGCGTCACGCCGTGGGCGCGCACGCCATGGTGCTTGGCCGCCCAGCACACCAGCGCGCCCCAGCCGCAGCCGATGTCGAGCAAGCGCTCGCCGGGTTTCAAACGCAATTTGCGGCACAGGTGTTCGAGCTTGTTGCGTTGCGCCTGGGCGAGCGTGTCGTCGGCGTGCTTGAAGTAGGCGCAGGAATACACCATCTCCTCGTCGAGCCACAGGCGATAGAAATCATTCGACACATCGTAGTGGAAGGCGATGGTGGCGCGGCTGTTGTCGCTGGAGGGGGCAGCAGCGCGGCGGCCCGCTTCGAGCCACTGCCGTGAGCGGCCCGGTGCGTGTTCACGCTCGAATACGCGCGGCAGGCGCAGGGCTTCGCCCAGCAACGCCAAGCGGTCGCGCAGCGCCAGGTTGAGCGACTGAAAATAGTCTTTCAACGCCAGTGCCTGGAACATATCGCCGTCGACGCTGATCTCGCCGCGGATGTAGGCTTCTGCAAGTGGCAAGGGCTGGGGCGATAAGATCAGTTCACGCAGCGCCGAGGGTTGATGAAACGTCAGTGTTACATCGGGCTGTCGCGAGCCGAAGGCCAGCATGTCGCCGTTCCACAGGCGCACCGAAAGATTGCCTTTGAAGTCCGCGAACAAGCGCTTGACGATGCGCAGCGCACGTTCCACACCCGCGTTGCGGGCGCTCTGCAATGCAGCCTGCTCCATGTTCATGTCCGTGTGACACCTTTGATTAGTGCGATCTTCGCAGTAGACGGGGCGTACTCAACCGAGTCTCAAGATGTTGTGGCATGCAGCACACGTCGTGGTTGACGTGCATCAAGCTAACGATACGCTATTGTGCGAATCGCGCAAATGCGTTGAGCGGTGTTATTATGTAAATATTTGATTTTAAACAGTTTTTTGTATGGCTCTGGGTGTGATCACGCACGTATAATTACGCACTCATGACACGCACAGCGCAAGGCAGCATCCAGTGAACAGATTATCTCCGATCGAACGCAGCCAGTTGCCCGAAGCGCAGCGGCGCTTTTACGACGCCGTCCAGGCGATACGCCGGCGGCCCATCAGCGGCCCGTTCATCGTCACCATGAACAGCAGCCCGGATCTCGCGGCGCGCTTCGCGCATTTGGGACATTACTTTCACTCGCGCGGCCAGGCGGATGAATCCATTTTGTCGTTGCGCGTGCGCACGTTCGTCGCATTGGTGGGTTCGCGCGCGCTGGATGTGCCGTATGAATGGAGCGCGTGGGTCGGCTGGGCGCTGGAAGCCGGTGTGCCGCAGGCGACGGTGGATGCGATACGCGAGCGCCAGCCGCTTAAACAGCTAACGCCCGAAGAAACACTGGTGCTGACGGTGTGCACGCAACTGGTGACGGGCGATCACAAGCTGAGTGACGCGACGTACCGGGCCGCGCGCAAGCACTTTGGCGCGCAAGGTGTGGTCGAGCTGGTGGTGAGCCTGGGCTATTTCGCGATGATTGCGTTTCCGCTGAACGCGTTCGAAATTGAAATGTCAGCCGAACAAAAAGCATTGCGCAAGCCCTATGCGCCGCTGGTCGTCGCTGCGCATACCGAGCAGATTGAACGCAGAAGCGCCGCGCCGCCGCCGTTTGCGCAGCGCGAAGGCATGCCCGCGCGTATACCCTTGCTCAAGACGCACGCGGACCTGAAAGCTGCGGATCAACATTTTTTCGACCGTATCGTGCGCACGCGCGGCCACATCGCCGGCTTGTATCAAGTGCTGCTGCATACGCCCGATGTCGCGGATCGCATGGCGACGGTGGGTGCTTTTTTTCTGTACGAAGGCGTGCTCTCGCCGTCGATCCGGGCTCTGGTGGGCCTGATCACCGCGCGCGAGCTGGATTGCGCCTATGTGTGGGCGGCGTGTGCAAGCGAGGCGCGCACCGCAGACGTGCCGCAAAGCATGATCGATACTATCGCCAGCGGCGCCACGCCGCTCGATTTGAGCGACGAACAAGCCCTGGTATTTGCGTTTTGCTGGCAGTTGCTGCGCGGCAATCATCATGTGAATGAGGTGACCTACCGTGCTACGGCCGCGCATTTTGGCGTGCCGGCCACGGTGCAAATTGCGGCGACGCTGGGCTACTGCGCGATGATGGCGTTGGTGGCAAACGCTTTCGACATCGCGCCGCAAGCGGATCAATCCGCGCCGGCGCTGTAGGATATTCAATTATGCTCATGCGTTTAGCCATTGGGCGTTGGATGCAACGCCGTCGCGCCTTGTCGATAGCCGCAATCGCAGTCGCAATGTTGATGGCGCCGCTCGCCGGCGCGCAACAGCCCACGGTCGAGGCGGCACCGGCGCCGCAAGTGCAACCCACAGAGCAGCCGCTCGCGCCGCCGCCGCCACCGTCGTGGCAGCAAGGGCGGCCGGCGTCGATGAATCTTTCAACGCTCACACCCCATCCGCCCGGCCTCACCGCCAAGCCCGCTGCGGACATCAAGCTCGACAACATCAAGTTGCCGCCTGGCTTTGCCATCGAACTGTGGGCTTCAGGCTTGCCTAATGCGCGTTCCCTCGCGCTGGGTGCCAAAGGTACGGTGTTCGTCGGCACGCGTTTGCTCGACACCGTTTACGCGGTAATCGACATAGAGGGCAAACGTGTGGTCAAGCCGCTGCTCAAAGGCTTGTATCGTCCCAACGGCGTGGCGTTTTACAACGGCGCGCTGTACGTGGCGGAACTGTCGCGCATCCTGCGCTATGACAACATCGAGGGCACACTCGACAATCCGCCCAAGCCGGTGATCGTGTTCGATGCGCTGCCCAAGGACGAGCCGCATGGCTGGAAATATCTAACCGTGGGGCCGGATGGCGCGCTCTATTTCAACATCGGCGCGCCGTGCAATAGTTGCGTGCCGCTGGATACGCATGCGCAAATCGTGCGTGTCGATCCGAAAAGTGGTGTGATGGAAAGCGTGGTCAAAGGCGTGCGTAACAGCGTCGGCATGGCGTTTCATCCGACCACCAGGGAACTGTGGTTCACCCAACAAGGCCGCGATTGGCTGGGTGAAGATTTGCCCAACGACACGCTGCATCGCGTGGCGAGAAAAGGCGTGCACTTCGGCTACCCGTATTGCCATCAGGGCGACACGTTGGATTCTGAACTCGGCAAAGGCCGCTCCTGCGACGAATTCGCAGCACCGGCATTGAAGCTAGGGGCTCACATCGCGCCGCTGGGCATGCGCTTCTACAACGGCAAAATGTTTCCGCTCGAGTACCGCAATCGCATCATCATTGCCAATCACGGTTCGTGGAATAAAACGAATAAAATCGGGTTTAACCTGATGCAGGTCACGCTCGATGCCGCCGGCAAGCCCGTCAAGTACGAGCCGTTCGTCGAAGGCTGGGCCGAGGGCAACAACTATTGGGGGCGCCCGGTGGATGTGCAGGTGATGCTCGACGGTGCGCTGCTGGTGTCGGATGATGTAGCCGGCGCGCTGTATCGTATTAGCTATAGAAAGCCGTGAGGGATGCAGTGAGGGATGCAGTGAGGGAAGCC
>JAYUAH010000060.1:0-2578 GCA_043741415.1 Betaproteobacteria bacterium | reverse complement strand
GTCGGGCCTGCAGCAGCAATTCCCAAAGATGCCCAAGCACTGGCGCCAGCCGGATAGGAACCGTTTTCTTGCGCATAAATGCCCATGGCGGTCTTGATAGGATCAGCCCAAGTCTGAATTTTCGACAGCTTAGCCTTCACCGTGTAATCCTGATACTGCGGAATCGCGACGGCGGCCAGAATACCGATAATGGCGACCACGATCATCAATTCGATAAGGGTAAAACCTTTTTGCATACGTTGCATACGTGTCATATAAAAATCTCCTGGGGGGTTGGATAGCTAGACAAACTCATGTTTGCGAATACATATAAAGCAATTGCCATGCCAACCTATAGCGCCCAACGCTAATAATAAAAAACCATTTAAAATCAAATACTTACAATAACTCTTCTGTTACGTAGTTGTGTCTAATTTTGGCAGGCGGCAAGCCGTGTGACAAATTACCGAATTCGACCGACAAACTACGCCGCCGCGCTCACACAACGGCAACCAATGTTGGCGTACTCTGACAATTTTTGTCACTCTCAGGCGGCTCTGGCGGCGGCACGTAGCCCGGCACTTTGCTTAAATCCACGTTATCGATCTGCTCCGGCGACATGTACTGGCGGGCGTAGGCCTCGTACACTTTTTCCCACATGAATATGTCGAATAAGTCAGGGTCGATGTGCTGCCCGAGCTTCATCTTGCCCAGGATGTTCAGCGATTCGGTCAGGGTTTTGCCCTTTTTGTATGGGCGGTCTTTGGCGGTAAGAGCCTCAAATATGTCGGCTATGCCCATGCAGCGCGCCTGCACCGACATTTGTTCGCGCTTGAGGCCGCGCGGGTAGCCTTTGCCGTCCATACGCTCGTGGTGGCCGCCGGCGTATTCAGGCACGTTGGCGAGGTGCTTGGGCCACGGCAGCGCTTCCAGCATGGCGACGGTGAGATCAATATGGTGGTTGATAATCTTGCGCTCGTCCGCAGTCAAGGTGCCCGCGCGTATGGTGAGATTTTTAACTTCGTCATCCGATAAAAAATTGCTTTCGCGGCCACTCGGATCATCCCAGCGGTAACGGGTTGCGATGTGCTGCACACGCGTGACGTCCTCCTCGCGCATGAATTCACTGCCCACGTTGACGCGCCGCAAAAAGGCGCGATCATCGTCAATCGCCGTGAGCGCCGCCGCCAGTTCCTGCGCGCTCGGCTCGCCGCGCAGCGCGCCGATTTGAAAATCGCGCTTGATAATTTCAAAACGCGTGTCGAGCAGGTCGATGCGATCGAATATCGTTTCCAGCTTGGTCGCTTTATCGACTACATGCACGGGCGTGGTGATTTTGCCGCAGTCGTGCAACAGGCCCGCGATACGCAGCTCGTAGCGGTCGCGCTCGGTCATCGAAAAATCTTTCAGCGGCCCGCTTGTCGTTTTGGTAACGGCTTCCGCCAGCATCATGGTGAGTTCCGGCACGCGGTTGCAATGCCCGCCGGTGTAGGGCGATTTGTCGTCGATGGCGGCGTTGATCAGGCCGATAAATGATTCGAACAGGTTTTCAAGGTGGTTGATCAGCAGCCGGTTGGTGAGCGCAATCGCGGCCTGCGACGCCAGCGATTCCGCCAGCCGCTGGTCGGCGTCGGAAAACGGCTGCACCTTGCCGGTCACGCGGTCTTTCGCGTTGATGAGCTGCAACACGCCGATGATTTCACTTTCGTGGTTCTTCATCGGCACCGTCAAAAACGAATGCGAGCCGTAGCCGGTTTTGCGGTCGAAGTTTTTAGTGCCGCTAAAATCAAAGCCCTGCGCCGAATACGCATCGGCGATGTTCACCGACTGGTCGTTGTGCACCGCGTACGCGGCGACCATTTGCAGGTTTTTCGAGCCGTCGTCCTGAAACAACTGAATCGGGTAAAACGGAATGGCCTCACCGGTGGTGCCGCCCATGGCTATGCCGAGGGTATCGTTGCGTACAATCGCAAATTCGAGTGTTCTGTGGTCGGTCATGCGATAGAGTGTGCCCCCATCTGCATGCGTCACCTCTTTTGCCGCCAGCAATATGGCTTCCAGCAGCTTGTTGATGTCGCGCTCCCGCGACACCGCCACCCCGATGCCCAGCAACTGCTCGAAGCGGTCTACGAGATCCGACCGCTGCGGCGCCGGGTTGCCCTGATTCATCAAACGTAACTCCGGTTACTTGATACAGACCGCACGCACCTGCTTCATATCGGTGATGCCTTGCAGCACTTTTTCAATACCGTCCTGCTTCAAGGTGCGCATACCTTCTTCAAGTGCTGTGGCAAACATTTGCGCAACCCGCGCGTGCTCCTGAATGTCTTTTTTCACGCGATCGGTGCCGATCAGCAATTCGTGCAGGCCCACCCGCCCTTTGTAGCCCGTGCCGCCGCAGGTATCGCAGCCCTTGGCCGTGTGCAGCATCAGATGGCCACTCTCGTCGCCGAATTCCTTGCCCCAGCATTCCAGCACTTGTGCGCGTTCGCCTTGTGGATCTTTTTTCCACAGTTCCGTATGCATCAATTCCAGCGAATACTCATCGAGCAGCGCCTTGATTTCTTCTTCGGATGCACGATGCGGCGTTTTACATTTT
>JAYUAH010000059.1:0-6135 GCA_043741415.1 Betaproteobacteria bacterium | reverse complement strand
TGGTCGCGTCAGGCTGGATCGTCCCCACCGCATGGATTGCGCTGTTGTTGCTGGTGTGGCGCGGCCTGGGCAGCGGCGACAATGTGGCCGGCTTGAGTCTGTTGATTGGGACATTCGCGATCGCAAGTTTGTTTTGCGCAACCGCGGCGTGGTACGCCTGGCACGACACGCGCACCCAGCCCGTCGCGCCCAACGACACACGCTTCGATAGCCAGTCGCGGTGGCTCGATCTGTATGCAAGCGCAGATCCGGTGCCGCAGGAGGCGCTGACCACACACTTGCCCGACCGCGGCATCGTCAGCGAACGCATCATTAATCGTCGCAGTGCGCTGAGTGATCACAACAGCTACTGGAGCAACAAAACGGAATTTGTCTCGCGCGTGGTCGCGGAGCTGGATCGCGAAGCCGGCGCGCTTCTGAAAATTCCCGATCTGCACTCAAGCGCGCCGTATCGGCAAGCGATTAAACATTATCGCGATAGCATTTTTTATCTGTCAACGGCGTGGTGGCTGGTGTTGCTGTCCGTCCTGGGTATAGCGGCGAGCCGGTTCACGGAATTGGCGGCGCTGGGCGAACGTTTCTTTGCCATGCTGCAAGGCGGGCCGTTGGATACCACGCGCGTCTATATCAAGGCGCCGGGCTTGCTGATCACGTGGATTACGCAGCAGTTAACCGGGCGCGTGCCTGAGTTTTATCCACGGCTGGGCTACGCCAGCGTTGTGGTGTTCGGCGCGCTGCTGATTGCCTATGTGTGTTGGACAGCGATTGCCGCATTACTCAAGCGCTGGGCGAACGCGTTGCTGGACGATTTCGTAGGCTATCCCGGCAAGGAAAATTGGGGACAATACGGCGCGTTGTTGGTATGGCCGTTCATTCTGCTGGTCGCCATGCTGCCGCCGTTGTTTGCCTATGCCGTCTACCAGGGACTCAATCCGCTGGTTGAAATCATACGTTGGGGCGCGGTGCCTGTCGCAGCAGTGATTGCGGTTTTCATCCTTGTCGCCCTGTGGCAGAACATACCGAAAAACGCAAAGGCGCTACGGCGAGCCTCTCGCAAACTGTGGCTCAAGGTGTTGAAGGCAATCCGCCCCGGCAGCGATCATCCCGCGTCGACACGCCGCGGGTGGAAAAGCTGGGAGCGTTTGTGGCAAACCGTTGTTGTAATATGGATCGTGCCTGTGTTCATTGCCTTGATTGTCGGTGCGGGCAAACGCTCGGGTAGCGAGGATTTATTTGGCATGGCGCTGTACTTTGTGCTAACACCACTTTTGCTCGCACGCTTGTTCAGACTGGTCGTGCAGCGCGGACGCGCAACGTGGGAAGCTGCCGCTGTGGTGTTCGTGCCCCTTGCGGTCGCGGCGATAGGTACCAACTTAATTCCGGCGCAAGATTTTCAATTCAGCAAATGGCTTTTGATGTTTGTGCTGTTGTCGCTGCTGGTGGCGGCTGTGGTGTACTGTCTGTTTGAGCGCTGGGTGCCGCCACGCGCAAAAATAAAAATTGTTTAAAATCAAATAGTTACAGTATGTCATCGGATTTTAGCATTGACAACCGAAATTTGGAGTTCCTGTGGAACCAATAACACCAGAGCGGGTGCGTCTCAGCGCCAACGAAGCGCAACAACTATCCGAAGACACGCTGCAACGCGTCGGCTACGACGCCGAAGAAGCGCACATCATCGCCAACCATGTGATGGATGCGGCGCTGTGCGGTTACGAATACTCCGGGCTGCCGAAAATACTCAACGTGATTGAGCATCGCCAGTTGCGGCAACCGCGCCGGCCGATGCGTGCCTTGCGCGAAACACCAGTGTCGACGCTGTATGACGGCGGCAATAACAACGGTATGGTGACCATGTATCGCGTCACACAGACCGCGATCGCGAAAGCACGCGAGCATGGTTTTGCGGTGGTGGGCGTGAACAATTCGTGGGTCAGCGGGCGCAGCGCGCATTACGTGGAGATGGTGGCACGCGCCGGTATGATCGGCATCCACAGCGTGAATAGCCGCGCGCACGTGGCGGCGCCCGGCTCCAAGGTTGGCGTGACCGGCACCAACCCGATAGCGTTTGGGTTTCCAACGCTGCACGAGCCGTTCATCATCGATATGGGCGCCGCAGCGTTCATGGGCACCGATCTAATTTTTCAGGCGCGCCGCGGCACGGAATTGCCCGACAGTGTGGCGCTCGACGCGCAGGGCCTGCCGACGCGCATCCCCTCGGCAGTAGCGACCATACTCCCCTTCGGCGGCTATAAAGGTTTTGCGTTGGCGTTGGCGATGCAGGCACTCGGCGTGTTGGCAGGCTCCGGACTCGGCGAGGACAAAACCTACGGCTATTTGATGCTGGCGATCAATCCCGAACTGATGCTGCCGGGCGAAGATTTTCGCCGCCACACCAGCGACATGCTGGCCAAGATCAAAGCCGCGCCGCGCCAGCCCGGCGTCGACGAAATACGCTTGCCGGGTGAGCGCGCGTTACGTGAACGCGCCCGACATTTGCGCGAAGGTATAGAGATTGATCGTACGATTTATGAGGCGCTGTTGGCCGTGCCGAAGGCAACGTTGCCGGCGTTGTGATCCGTGGGCAAGCTGCGTTTTGCCTACGCTGCCGCTGACTCTGCAGTCGAAGCCCTTAGACCGAGATGACGCTGGAATCCCGGCGTTTGGACAAACTTGGTCAAACGCTGCTTGTCAGCATTTTACGGATTCGTTGGTACACCCCAACCCCAAAATTCCCTATTGAAGCAGGGGCTTGGTACCGGTAGACTTGTAGGGTTTCACCCTTGAAAATTTGTTTCCGTCATGGCAATATTGTGGCGGCGCAGCATATTATATTAAGTATTTGATTTTAAAGAATTTATTCTTGAGGCCACCTGTGGACACCTTGGAATCTTCCTACCCGCCCGGCGCGCAAGGTCTATACGACCCCGCCAACGAACACGATGCCTGTGGCGTCGGTTTTGTCGCGAATATCAAGGGCAAGAAAAGCCACGAAATCATCGAGCAGGGTTTGACGATTCTGAAAAATCTCACCCATCGCGGCGCGGTGGGCGCGGATCCCAAGGCGTCGGACGGCGCGGGCATTTTGATTCAGATGCCGGACCAATTTTTCCGCGAAGAGATGGCGAAGCAGGGCGTGAAGTTGCCGCCGTTTGGTCAATACGGCGTGGGCATGGTGTTTCTGCCGCGCGAGCCGGCGTCGCGCTTTGCCTGCGAATATGAAATCGAGCGCGCCATCAAAGACGAAGGCCAGGTGCTGATCGGCTGGCGCGATGTGCCCGTCGATAGCGAAGACCTCGGCGAGTCGGTGAAGAAAATCGAGCCGGTGATCCGCCAAGTGTTTATCCAACGCGGTTCGGGCGTGACGGTCACCGATGCGCTTGAACGCAAGCTCTACATTATTCGTAAAAGTGCGGGCCACGCCATACGCTCGTTGAGTTTGAAGCACGGCGCGGAGTTTTATGTGCCGTCGATGTCTGCGCGCACGGTGGTGTACAAAGGCATGCTGATGGCTAATCAGGTCGGCGTGTACTACAAAGATTTGCAGGACCCGCGCGTGGTGTCGGCGCTGGCACTGATACACCAGCGCTTTTCCACCAACACGTTCCCGACGTGGGATCTGGCGCATCCGTTTCGCATGATTGCGCACAACGGCGAGATCAATACGCTGCGCGGCAACGTCAACTGGATCCGCGCGCGTCAGGGTGCGATTTCGAGTCCGATCCTCGGCGATGATCTGCAAAAGCTGTGGCCGCTGATTTACCCCGGCCAATCTGATTCCGCGGCATTCGACAACGCGCTCGAACTTTTAGTGATGAGCGGCTACTCGATCGCGCACGCGGTGATGATGATGATTCCCGAGGCGTGGGAAGGCCACGCGTTGATGGACGCCAGCCGCCGCGCGTTTTACGAATATCACGCGGCGATGATGGAGCCGTGGGACGGCCCCGCCGCGATTGCGTTTACCGATGGCCGCCAGATCGGTGCCACGCTCGATCGCAACGGCCTGCGTCCGGCACGCTATATCGTGACTAGCGACGACCTGGTGATCATGGGCTCGGAAAGCGGCGTGCTGCAAATTCCCGAAGAAAAAATCGTCAAAAAATGGCGCCTGCAGCCAGGCAAAATGTTCCTCGTCGATCTGGAAAAAGGCCGCATCATCGACGATCAGGAACTGAAGGAATCACTCGCCTCCACCAAGCCTTATGCCGAATGGATAGACCGCATCCGCGTCAAACTCGACGATGTGGAGACCAATGGCGACGCGCCGCCCGAGCCCAGTGCCGTGCCGCTGCTCGACCGCCAGCAGGCGTTCGGCTGGACGCAAGAGGAACTCAAGTTCCTGTTGACGCCCATGGCCAACAACGGCGAAGAAGCCATCGGTTCCATGGGCAACGATTCGCCGCTTGCTATCTTATCCAATAAAAACAAAACGTTATATCACTATTTTAAGCAGTTGTTCGCGCAAGTAACCAACCCGCCGATCGATCCCATCCGCGAAGAACTGGTGACGTCGCTGGTGTCGTTCATCGGCCCCAAGCCGAACTTGCTCGGCATCGACGAAACCAATCCGCCGATCCGTCTTGAAGTCAGCCAGCCGGTGCTCGACTTTTACGAGATGGAGAAAATCCGTCATATCGATCGCTACACCGACGGCAAATTCAAGTCGTTCGAGATCGATGTGTGCTATCCGGTGGCGTGGGGTAACGAGGCGATTGAAGCGCGGCTGCACAGTCTCGCGGCACAAGCCGAGGACGCGGTGCGGGCCGGTTATTCCATCATCATATTGTCGGACCGCAAGGTGAATGCCGACAACGTGGCGATACCGGCATTGCTGGCGCTGTCGGCGATTCATCAGCACTTGGTCGAAAAAGGTTTGCGCACCAGCGCGGGTCTCGTTGTTGAGACCGGCAGCGCGCGCGAAGTGCATCACTTTGCGCTGCTCGGCGGCTACGGGGCGGAAGCCGTGCACCCGTATCTGGCGATGGAAACGCTGCTCGACATGGCAGACAAAAAGTGGCTCGGCGCAGACGTCGACGGCAAAAAAGCCGTGAAGAATTTCGTCAAAGCGGTGGGCAAGGGCTTGCGCAAAGTGATGTCGAAAATGGGCATCTCGACTTATATGTCGTACACCGGCGCGCAGATTTTTGAAGCGGTCGGCCTGGCAAAACCGTTGGTGGATAAGTATTTCACCGGCACCACGTCTAACGTGGAAGGCATCGGCATGTTCCGCGTGGCCGAAGAGGCGCTACGCACGCATCGCGCGGCGTTCAGCAACGATCCGGTGCTCGCCAACACGCTCGATGCCGGCGGCGAATACGCCTGGCGCGTGCGCGGCGAAGAACATATGTGGACGCCGGACGCCATCGCCAAATTGCAGCAGGCGACGCGGCAGAAAAGCTATTCCAGCTTCAAGGAATACACGCAAATCATCAATGATCAGACGCTGCGCCACATGACCTTCCGTGGGTTGTTCGAATTCAAATTCGATCAGTGCAAAGCGGTGCCGATTGAGGAAGTCGAATCGGCCGCGGATATCGTCAAGCGCTTCTCGACGGGCGCGATGTCGCTCGGCTCGATTTCCACCGAGGCGCATACGTCACTCGCGATTGCAATGAACCGCATCGGCGGCAAATCCAACACCGGCGAAGGCGGCGAAGACCGCAATCGTTTTGCGCCGGTAAAGGCGGGCGAAACGCTGCAATCGAAACTCGGCGCATCACGCGTGGAAAATTTCGCCGAGATTGTTGAGGGCGATTCGCTTAAGTCGAAAATCAAGCAGGTGGCGTCGGGACGTTTCGGCGTCACCGCCGAATATCTCGCAAGCGCGGAACAAATCCAGATCAAAATGGCGCAAGGTGCGAAGCCCGGCGAGGGCGGGCAGTTGCCCGGCAAAAAAGTGTCCGAGTACATCGCCGAGTTGCGTTACTCGACGCCCGGCGTGGAACTGATTTCGCCGCCGCCGCATCACGATATTTATTCGATCGAAGATCTCGCGCAACTGATACACGATCTGAAAAACGCCAATCACAACGCGTCGATCAGCGTGAAGCTGGTGTCGGAAATCGGTGTCGGCACGGTGGCGGCGGGTGTGGCCAAAGCCAAGGCTGATCATGTCACTATTTCCGGTCACGA
>JAYUAH010000058.1:0-2588 GCA_043741415.1 Betaproteobacteria bacterium | reverse complement strand
CATGCAGCGAAAAGCGCAGCAAACCGCGACGAATCGACAGCTTGACCTGGTTGTCACCCAAGTATTTGTAAAGCCCATTGAATCGCTCGTCATCCGATCCGTAATGATTGGCGCTCATATTACCGATGGTGACAATGCCCGCGAGATGCGACCCCGGCCTGCCGCCCGCCACCGGCACGCCCAAATCAAGAAAGCCCTGCACCAGTGCATGCGCTAAACCCGTCACGTGTTTTTCAATGCGCGCTGTGCCGATATCGAGCAACTGTTTCATCGATGCGTCTACCGCAGCCGTCGCTGCGAAATTGTAATTACCCAGATCGAAGCGGCGCGCGCCCTCGGCGTATTTAAACGACGTGTCGCCCATCGACGCTTCATGCGCATCACCCAGATCGACGCCGAAGCGCGCCAGATACGCCGGCTGCATTTTCTCGGCCCATTCGCGTCGCACATACAAAAAGCCCATGCCGTATAGCCCCAACAGACCCTTTTGCGTGGATACAGTCAGTGCATCGATGTTCGACAGCTTCACATCGGTATGCACCTTGCCCGCCGACTGCGCCGCATCCACCAACAGCAGCGCACCACGTTCGCGGCAGGCACGTCCGAGTTTATCGATGTCGGTGCGGAAACCCGGCGCAAAACTCACGGTGGAGGCGGTCACACAGCGCGTGCGCGAGTCCATGCGCGCGATCATGTCGTCCACCGGGATATGGTTGTCACGCGCCTTAACCATGCGCACTTCGACGCCCAGCCGCTGCAAATTGAGCCACACGTAGATGTTATTCGGATGCTCCAGCTCCGCGCAAACAATCACATTGTCGCCCGCCTGCCACTGAATACCGGTGGCCACCATGTTGAGGCCTTCGGAAATATTCTTGGTGTAGGTAATCTCCGCAGGCTCGGCGTTGATGAGTTGCGCGAAGCGTCCGCGCGCCTGCTCGATCAAAGCAAACAAGCGTTCCTTGTCGCCGCCATTCATCATGCGGTCATCGAGATGCGCATCGAGCGCCGCGCGCGTGGTTTTCGACAGCACGCCGCGAGCGGCGACGTCCATGTAGGTCCATTTTTTCAAGGCGGGAAAGTCTTCGCGGAACGCGGCGATGACGTCGAATTCTGTGGCGGGTTTGTTCATGTCAATTCCCTTCAAGATAAATTCGGGATGAGTAGTTGGGTGATATGCGCCCCTCAACCACATCTTTCTCCACCGCAGTAATCGTACGCTGTTTCGCATCACCATACCCCGCTCCGCCCGGCGTGCAGATGCGCAATACGCTACCGCGCGGCAACGGAATATCGGCTGCCGCGGACGGCAGAATTTGTTCCTGCGGCGTATCGGGATTCAGCACAAACGCACCGCACGCACCCGAGCCACCGCCCTTCATGCCGGGTGACGCCACGTGCTGCCGCTCGGACGACAGGCTCACCACGATATCGTCTGCCAGCACCCGGTATTCGCGAATCACACCGGCCCCGCCGCGGTATTGCCCCGGGCCCGACGATTCATCCCACAGCGCGTATCGTTCGACGCGAAACGGATAAGCATGTTCCAGCGCCTCGCCCGGCAAATTCGACGAGCCCGACGCATGCACGCGCACGCCATCCACACCATCGCGATTGGCACGCGCGCCCATGCCGCCGGCGACGGTTTCGTAATCGACAAAATAAATGCCGGTGCGTGGATCGGTGCCCGACAACACAAACAAATGATGCGGCCCGCTGCCGGCCAGCGCCTTGTCGGGCATGGCCTGCGACAGCGCATTGGCAATCACGTCACCCAGCACACTCGCGGAAATCGAACGGCACCCTATCGCCGCCGGCGGCACCGGCCCCACCACGCAGCCCGGCGGCGCTTTGATGTGCAGCGTGCGATAGTAGCCGGCGTTGGCCGGCACTTCGGGGTCGAGCATCGCTTTCGCCACGGTGTAGACGGTGGCGAGCAACGCGCGATACGGAATATTGCGCGCGCTTTCGAGTTGCTTGCCGGAGCCTGCGAAATCGAAATCCATGCGACCTTTGGCTATGGTGAGCGCGAGCTTGATGGCACAGGTTTCACCGTCATGATTGCCGTCGAGATAATCCTCCGCCATATAACGCCCGCGCGGCAGTTTATTGATGGCGGCGCGAAAACGCCTTTCGGTAAAGTCGAGATAGCCTGCAATGGCTTCCTGCGTTTCTTTCACGCCATAACGATCAAACAACTGCAGCACGCTGCGCGCGCCGACGGTGTTGGCGGCGAATTGCGCATTGAGATCGCCGACGCGTTCGTCCGGCGTGCGCGAGTTGAGCAGAATAATATCGAACACATCGCGGTTCACCTTGCCTGCACGCATAATGCGCACCGGCGGAATGCGGATGCCCTCCTGATAAATCGATTTGCACACCGCTGCCTCCGAGCCGGGCACCATGCCGCCGACGTCGGCGTGATGCGCAATGTTAGCGACGAAGGCAATAATTTTTATGCCCTTGAACACCGGCGCAATCACATTGATGTCGGGCAAATGCGTGCCGCCGCCGTTGTACGGATCGTTGGCGACAAACATATCGCCGGACAGGATTTCGCCCATGGGAAAGCGCTTGAGAATCTCATC
>JAYUAH010000057.1:0-6163 GCA_043741415.1 Betaproteobacteria bacterium | reverse complement strand
GCCGGGCGCCGAATTGCGTGTGCCGCTTGCCTTGCTCAAAACAACTTTGGCCGCCGCCACAGTCACCCATGTGCAGGGCGATGTTAAAGCGGTAGCCGGTGGTCAGACCGCCTCGTCGGTGCTGGCTTTGGGCGCGACCTTGAGCGAAGGCGCTACCGTAGTGACCGGGAAAGACGGTTACGCCACGCTCAAACTGCCGGACGGCTCAACCGTACGCGTGCAGTCGGCAAGCGAGATGCAGGTCGAGCGCCTGCGTACCTATCCCGATGTTGGCATTTTGGAGTCGGCGATGAAGCTGCTCGCCGGGCGTGTCGAATCGCTGGTGCAAAAATTCCGTCCCGAAGACAAAAAGCAGACGCGTCACGAGATCAAAACACCGCTGGCAAACCTGGCCGTGCGCGGCACGGATTTTCGCGTCACCATGGATGCGCAAACCCGTGAAACCCGCGGCGAAGTACTGGAGGGCGGTGTCGCCGTGGCTGCCGATGGCGCCACGTCCGGCAAGCGTGTGAACGCGGGGTTCGGCAGCGTGGTTGATGCAACGAAGTCGGTATCCGATCCCGTTGCGCTGCTGGCTGCGCCCAATGTGGCGCAGTTGGCCAAGTTACAGGAACGAACCATACTGCGTTTTCCGCTGCCGGCATTGAGCGGGGCCAGTGGCTATCGCGCGCAAGTGGCGCGTGACGACGCCTTCAACACGGTGGTGGCGGAAATTGTTTCTGCGTCACCCGATTTGCGCGTAACCAACATCGACGATGGCGGCTACTTCCTGCGCGTGCGTGGGGTGGACGGGCGTGGCCTGGAAGGTGTGGACGCCACACACGCATTTGCGCTCAAGGCGCGCCCGGTACCGCCGCTGGTTTCAGCACCGCCACCGAAGGGCAAAGTGCGGAGCACGGAGGTGGCGTTCGGGTGGGCCGAGAACACCGAGGCGGCGAGCTATCATTTGCAGATTGCGAAAGACGCCGCATTCAAGGCAGTGGTGTTTGAGAACAAGGCCGTCACCGGCGCGCAAAGTGAACCGGTCAAGCTCACGGTCGGAGAATACTTCTGGCGCGTGGCGAGTCTGCGCAAGGACGGGGATCGCGGTCCCTATGGCGATGTGGCGAGCTTCGCGCTGTTGCCGCCACCGGCGCAACCTGATCCACCGGTGACGAGCGACGCGAGCATTCTGTTTCGCTGGGTGGCGGAGCCAAGACAGACCTTCGAGTTTGAGTTGGCGCGCGACATCAAATTTACCCAGCCGTTTCTTACGCGAAAGCTGGACAAGGCGCAGTTCGAAGTGCCGCGGCCTGCGCCGGGAACCTATTTCATTCGGGTACGGGCGACCGACGCGGATGGATTTGTTGGGCCCTATTCCACAGCGCAGACTTTTACAGTCGCGGCGTGCCTGACGGATTCCGAAGGGCGTTGTGTATCGGCCACGCACAGCATAGTCAGCCCGCTGCAGTAACGGCGTTGCAATCATCCCGGCGCATAATCCATGCTTGGGTTTCTGCGCCGTTTCAGCACCGCTATGTTGCGCTGCAAACTGCCCCGAAGTCTCTTTATTTCAATAGCTTATCGTGGTATCCTTGAAAGCTATTCAAATGTTGATGCGAAGGGCAGGAGATCATGGCGGTGGAGCGTACCTTATCAATCATTAAACCGGACGCAGTGGCCAAAAATGTCATCGGCCAGATTTACACGCGTTTTGAACAAGCTGGTTTGAAGATTGTTGCCGCGCGTATGGCGCAATTGTCCAGGGCCGACGCGGAAGGTTTTTACGCGGTGCATAAAAATCGTCCTTTTTTCAAGGACTTGGTCGATTTTATGACCTCGGGCCCGGTGGTCATTCAGGTACTGGAAGGTGACAGTGCCGTGCAGAAAAACCGCGACCTGATGGGTGCCACCGATCCGAAAAAAGCAGACAAGGGCACCATCCGCGCTGATTTCGCGGATAGCATCGATGCCAATGCTGCGCACGGATCGGATTCGGCAGAAAATGCCGCAGTAGAAATAGCCTACTTTTTTTCCACGCTGGATATTTGCGCGCGCTAACGGGTCTACACAGGTGATATGACGGTCAACTTGCTCGGATCACGACGGCCAGAACTCACCTCGTACTGCACGGCGTTGGGTGAAAAGCCTTTTCGCGCCAAACAATTACTGCATTGGATCCACCAGTCGGGCGCCGATAACTTCGGTGTGATGACGGATATTTCCAAGGGCTTGCGCGAGCGCCTGACGGCGGAGGCGGCGATTACCGGTCCTGCGGTGGTCGGCGATACCGTCGCCAGTGATGGCACGCGCAAGTGGCTGATGGACGTCGGCACCGGCAATGCCATTGAAACCGTGTTCATACCGGAAGCCCACCGCGGCACCTTGTGCGTGTCGTCGCAAGCGGGTTGCGCACTGGAATGCACGTTTTGTGCAACCGGGCGCCAGGGCTTTAACCGCAACTTGAGCGTTGCGGAAATCATCGGCCAATTGTGGTGGGCCAACAAATGCCTGGGCGCGTACGCCAGTATGAACAAAGGTGACGCGCGCCCCATCAGCAATGTGGTGATGATGGGCATGGGCGAGCCGCTGGCGAACTTCGACAACGTGGTTGCGGCGATGCAGTTGATGCTCGACGATGACGCGTATGGCCTGTCGCGCCGGCGCGTGACGTTGTCGACGTCAGGGTTGGTGCCGGCGATGGATCGGCTGGGTGATGCGTGTCCGGTAGCGCTGGCGGTGTCGCTGCATGCACCGAATGACACCTTGCGCAACGAACTGGTGCCGATCAACAAAAAATATCCGATACGCGAATTGCTCGCCGCTTGCACGCGCTATATCGAAAAAGCGCCGCGTGATTTCGTCACTTTTGAATATGTGCTGCTCGATGGTGTCAACGACAGCGTGGCGCTGGCGCATGAATTGGTTGAAACAGTAAAGCCGGTGTCGTGCAAAATCAATTTGATACCCTTCAATCCGTTTCCGGATTCCGGCTACGCGCGTTCGAAGCCGGAGACGGTTGCGCGTTTTCGCGACGTGTTGTTGCGCGCCGGGTTGGTGGCTACCACACGCAAGACGCGCGGTGATGATATTGCCGCGGCGTGTGGGCAACTGGCGGGGCAGGTGGCCGATAAAACGCGGCGTGCTGAAAAGCGCAACCAGCGTCTCGAAGTAGCCGCGGGGGCCGGTGCTGTACCGGATACGGCGCTTGAGGTGGCCTCATGATTAAGTCGTATCTATTTGTTTTTATTATGTTTTTTTGTATTTCGGGGTGTGGCACCCAGCCTACGGCGACGGTGCCGATGAGTCAGCGTACCCAGTCCACCACATCGGATACGGATGACGATGCGCGCGGACGCGCCCGCATCCACACCGAACTTGCGGCGAACTATCTAGAGATCCGCAATCTGGGTGTGGCGCTGGAGGAAGCCGGCATCGCGCAGCAGGCCGATCCGACCTATGGCCCCGCGTATAGCGTTGCTGCGCTGGTCTACCTTGAACTCAAGGACGACCGCATGGCCGAAGAAAGTTTTCGCCAGGCCTTGCGCATCAATGCGCGCGATTCCGATGCCAATAACAACTACGGCACCTTTCTGTGCGATCGCAAGCGCGAGGCCGAAGGCGTCAAACATTTTCTGTTGGCGATCAGCGATCCGCTGTATCGCAACCCGGACCGCTCATTCGTCAATGCCGGTGTGTGCGCGCGCCGGCGCGGCAACATGGCCGATGCGGAAGCCTACTTCCGCAGCGCGCTTAAACTACAGCCGAATCAGATACAGGCGCTGTATCAATTGGCGGACATGTCGTACGCTGCGGAACGCTATACGGAAGCACGCTCATTGCTCGGGCGCCTGGTGCCGGTGGCGGCGGGCAGTCCTGAGATACTATGGTTGATGTTGCGCACGGAACACCGCTTGGGCGGCAGTAATTCGCTGGACAGTCTGGCCCATCAGTTAAGGACGAATTTTCCCGACTCGAAAGAAGCCGCTCTGCTTGCAACAGGACGGCTGGAGTGAACACTATGGAAAACAACACCTACGATCTGGATGTCACCGCGGCTACCGCGGATAGTCGAGTGCCCCTGCCGGGCGCCGTGTTGGCGGCAGCGCGAGTGGCGCGCGGCATGTCCGAAGAAGACATTGCGCGCCGGCTCAAACTTTCGGTGGCGCAGGTCAAAGCGATTGAAACCGGTGACCATAGCCGTTTGCCGTCGGAAGTTTTTGTGCGTGGATTTATCCGCAGTTACGCGCGATTGCTGAACGTGGATATCGCGCCGCTCCTGCCGAGAAAAGAAGTGGCGCCGCCGGAAATTGCCAACGAGCGCATGATGAAACAAGCGCCGGGGGTGTCCATGGAACCCAGCCGCTATCGCCGGTTGCCGGTGATGGCCGCGAGTGCCGCGTTGGTGTTGTCGGGATTGGTCTACTATGAGTTCGTGATCAACGCACCATCCGTCTCTTACCCGGCTACCAGCATGACGCCAGCGCAGACGTCCATCGTTGACGCCACAGCACCAACCAGCGCGGCGTTGGCTAGCGCGACCGCAGCTTCGGACGTTGCTCGTGCAGCGCCGCCGCCTACGTCAGCGCCCGTGTCGCTTGCGATTGCCGACAATCTAACGCTGAAAAAGAGCAGCGATCCCGCCAGCGGCGTAAATGAAAATGGCCTGCATTTTCTGTTTAACGCGGAATCCTGGGTGGAAGTACGCGACGGCGTCGGCAAAGTCGTGTTTTCTAAAATCAATGCCCCGGGCAGCGAAAGAATCGTGCGCGGCGATCCACCGTTCAGTGTGGTGATTGGCAGCGCATCCGGTGTGCAGTTGAGTTACAACGGCAGCCATGTTGATCTCGCCTCGCACGCGACCGAGGGCGTGGCACGGTTGCGGCTCGAGTAGCCCGCAACCGCTGATGTAGCCTCCGCCAGTGTTGCCTATTTCCGTATGAATTTGAATTGCCTTCCCCGTTATGGCTCGATGCCGAGTCGTGCCAGCGTGCGGGTGCGCGTGGGTACTGTGATGATCGGCGGCGATGCGCCCATTGTGGTGCAGTCGATGACCAACACCGACACCGCAGACATTCCAGGCACCGTGTTGCAAGTGGCGGCACTCGCGCGCGCGGGTTCCGAAATAGTGCGTGTGACGGTGAATACCGCAGAAGCCGCCGCCGCCGTGCCGGTGATCCGCGACAAGCTCGACGCGATGGGTGTGAACGTACCGCTGGTCGGCGATTTTCATTTCAACGGCCATCGCTTGCTTGCGCAGCACCCGGCGTGCGCTGAGGCGCTAGCCAAGCTGCGCATCAATCCGGGCAATGTCGGACGCGGTTCCAAGCGCGACGAACAATTCGCTACCATGATCGACATGGCCTGCCGTCACGACAAGGCGGTGCGCATCGGCGTCCACTGGGGCAGCCTCGATCCGGAATTAATCGCGCGCATGATGGATGACAACGCGAAGTTGTCGCAGCCCGCTGATGCTGCTGTCGTCACCCGCAATGCGCTGGTGAGTTCAGCGCTCGACAGTGCGGCGATTGCGGAAAAGCTCGGCCTCGCGCACGACAAGATTGTACTCTCGTGCAAAGTCAGCGGCGTGCAGGATTTGATCGCGGTGTATCGCGATCTGGCGGTGCGTTGCGACTACGCGCTGCATCTGGGGTTGACCGAAGCCGGTATGGGTTCCAAGGGCATTGTGGCATCAACCGCGGCGATGAGCGTGCTGCTGCAGGAGGGCATCGGCGACACCATCCGCGTTTCGCTGACGCCGGAGCCCGGCGGCGACCGCACGCGCGAAGTTATTGTTGCGCAAGAGATTTTACAAACCATGGGGCTGCGCTCGTTTACCCCGATGGTAATCGCCTGTCCCGGCTGCGGACGTACTACCAGCACGTTTTTCCAGGAGCTCGCGGACCGCATCCAAAGGTACCTGCGCGAGCAAATGGTCGATTGGCGTGGTAAACATCCGGGCGTGGAAACCATGAACGTGGCAGTGATGGGCTGCGTGGTCAACGGGCCAGGCGAGAGCAAGCACGCCAACATCGGCATCAGCCTGCCGGGCTCGGGCGAAAACCCGGTGGCGCCGGTGTTTGTCGACGGCGTCAAAACCGTGACCTTAAAAGGCGACCGCATTGCCGAAGAGTTTCAGGGTATTGTCGAAAAATACGTACAAGAAAAATATCCAGCGGCAGTG
>JAYUAH010000056.1:0-2597 GCA_043741415.1 Betaproteobacteria bacterium | reverse complement strand
ATCAGCGCAAACCAGGTGACGAATTCGTAGCCGGGCAATCCGCTGCCGTCGACCGTCGGCACCTGCGGAAATGCCGGCGAGCGTTTGAGGCTGGTGACCGCCAGTGCGCGCAGTTTGTTCGAGCGCACAAAGACCGACGTTTCCGCGATGTTGGTAAAGGTGGCGCTGACTTCGCCGCTCATCGCAGCGATCAAGCCCGACCCGCCGCCTTTGAAGTGCACGGCGACAAGGCTCGTCTTGCCCAGGAAATTAAACAACTCACCCGCGATATGCGGATTGGTGCCGATGCCGGCCGAGGCATAGTTGATCTGGCCGGGGCGAGATTGCGCGAGGGCGAGTAAATCCTTGATGTTGTGCACCGGCACCGACGGATGCACCGTCACCACCGACGGCGACGACGCTACCATGCCCACCGGCGCGAAATCGTTGATCGGGTTACGGCACGCGCGGAAAAATATTCGGGTTCACCACAAACGGCAGCGTGTTCATCAACAAGGTGTAGCCATCAGGGGCGGCACGCGCCACCATTTCGCTACCGATGTCGCCCGAAGCGCCCGCGCGATTATCGACGATGATTTGCTGGCCGAGCAGTTCGCTCATTTTCGCCGAGACCATGCGCGAAATTAAATCCACGCTGCCACCCGGCGCGAACGGCACAATGACGCGCACCGGCTTCACCGGAAAGTGCTCGGTTTGCGCGAATGCCATGCTGACGTGCACGCAAGCGATAAATGATAAGTATTTGATTTTACACATTATTTTGTAGCGGGTTGGTTTATGTGCGCTATACGGTAATGCATACGAGCTGAACTGCGGCGAGGCCGAAATGTCTCATTGATAATCCGCGGCGCATGCGGTGTATGGATCGGGAAACGCCGGGCGCAATAGCACTAGCACTAGCGCATACGCGCGCATCACAACGGGGAATCCGAAAAATGCATAAACTTTTAATCACGGGCTAAATTGCATTGTTGGCCGCGCCGTTGTCGGGCTGCGCCGTGGTGGCCATCGCCGATGCCGTGGTGACCGTGGGTGCAACGGTGGTGAAGGTCGGTGCAAAAGCCGTCGGCGCCGCTGCGGATTTGGTGATACCGGATTCCGACAAAAAGAAAGAGAGCAAGTAAGTCACGCGTAACGTAGTGACCTGCTTGCTCGCTATCGTTGGGTATGTCGCGTTTAGAGATTCATTTCCAGAATATAAAGCCCGCCGGTGAATCGATCCACCGTGTACACCAGCCCGCGATCATCCACATAAACGTCGTTGATCTGCACCGAGCCCTTGGGTGACAACGCCGGCGCGCCCGGCACGAAGTAAGCGACTTCCTGCGGCTGGTACGGGTTGGTCAAATCATAGACACGCAAGCCGCCGTTGAAGAAGGTGGCGAGGATGATATTGTCCGAGCGCCACGCCACATCCATCGGATAGTTTTCATACAGGTTGTGCGAGCCAAAACGGCCGCCGCGCTTGGCGAACACTTCGACCGGCGGCAGCGGCAGGGTGGAAATTGGCACGATGTTGGTTTCATCGGCCATGTTCATCACCCACGTGAGCTTGGGCCAATCCTTGCCGTCATCGTTAGTACATTCGTCGGTGACAATCAGCAAGTCGCGCGAGAACAACGGCATCGCCGTGTGCGTGAAACCATTCATCGGCGGTGAGTAGTTGTAACGCGAAATTTCTTTCGGCTTCGATTTGTCGCTGATGTCGAGAATGACAATGCCGCCGTCGAGATACGCCACATACGCGCGGTCGGGCCGCTGCGGATACACTTGGATGTTGTGCGGGCGATAACCGCTGTCGAATTTCGGGTGGCGCTTTAACGGCGGTTCTTTGTCGGTGACGCTTTGGCCGGGATACCACCAACGGCCCGCTTCGACCGGCTTCGACGGATTGCGCACGTCGATAATGCGATAGAACTGAAAATCCTTATCGTCGCGCGGTTCGAAGTCGGCTGCGCCGCACGACATATGCACGAATTCATTGTCCACGCACCACACGCAGTGCGCGCCCAGCGAGTGCGGGCCCGACGCATCAAAGTGCGAAATTTTTTGCGGCTTCTCCGGTGTGCTGATGTCCCAGATGTCGAAGCCCGCCGGTTTCATGCCGGCATCGCCGCCACGAATCTGGTGCGCAACATACATGCGGTCGCCGCACACTTCCAGCGAGTTCGAACGCATTTTGTGATGCGGCAGTTCCGTCTGGATAATCACTCGGGGCTTGAGCGGATCAGTGACATCAACGCCGGTAAAATTTTTCGGCGCGCCCTCGTGGCCCAGCCACATGATGCGACGGCCATCCTTGGTTTTTTGCATGCCCATGCCCTCGCCCACGCCGCCGAAACCATCCAGCGTGTTTTGCGACAGCAGCTTGAAGTTGAGTGACAGGGTTTGCGACGGGTTGGTACCGGCGCCGAGTGCTTGTGCCATGAGTTTTCCTTGTGATTAAATTAACTGAAATTATTGTTTGTACTATTTGATTTTATTGAATTTTTAAGATATCGTGACGCGTGCAAACTTGCGCTTGCCCACTTGTAACACGTAGCTACCGCACGCGAGTTTCAACGCTTTATCGCTGACTTTTTCGCCGTCGATTTTAA
>JAYUAH010000055.1:0-2601 GCA_043741415.1 Betaproteobacteria bacterium | reverse complement strand
GCGTGAGGTCCGTGTTCATTCGCGGATCGCGATAGGTCAAACGGCCGTGATCAATGGCCAACGCGCCGACCACCGGCGTGCGGGCCGGCTTCGCGGTGTCTTGTGCTTTGAACACCCAATTGGGTGTGCCATTTTTATTCACTTCGAGTGCGATGCGCGGCGCCGACAAGGCGACGTCGGGAAAGTCTAGGCGCCCGGCCAGCAACTGGAGCAGATCCACTCGTAAATCCACGTACTTGATCTCGGCCATGTTCGGCTCGTGACCCCATTCGGCATTTCCCATAACTATGTCGTTGGCAACAATGCGCGGATGCAACGAGAGGTGCACCTTGAGATCGCCGTTGATGGCGAAGCTGCGTCCGGTGGCGTCAGTGACTTTGCGCGCAATGTAGGGGCGCAGCAGATTCCAGTCGAAAAAGTAGAGCGCAACAACGACAACGATCAGTAAACCGGTGATGCCGATGAGCCATTTGTGCGTACGGGTCATTAATATTGGATATTCGCCACGATGGTCAACGCGACGCTCGCGCATCCTGCGGCGGTACCGTGGTCGTGGTCGCCGGCGTGGCGCGTTGAGCTGAGCGCCAGCTTTCACGAAGCATTGAGACGATTTGCGCCCAACCATTGCGCATCAACCGCGCACTAATAAAAGCTGCCGCGGCCTTGAACAGCCCGCCGGATACCGGCTTGGGATCAGGCCTGTGTAAATGAGCGCTAGCGTGTCGGAATCCGTACAGCACCGCTAAGCCCGCAGCAATGGCTAACGTCGATGGACGCAGCAGAAACGCACGGCAGGCAACCTTCACCTGACGTGCTTCTGCACAAGTGTGCTGCACAGCGTGAATGACGGCTAGCGCCTGGGCGTCGATCTGTGCTTGCGTGGGAATCCGCATCAGGTGGCCCGCTCGGTAACCGGGGTTGTCACGCGCAACTGGCTGCGCGTGGCTGAGAACAGCAGGCCGCTACTCAGTCTGGCGCAGGCGGCTAGTGCTGCCCCGCAAGCGAGCACATTGGCCGCAGCAAGACCCAGTAACATCAGTATCGGGTGGATGCCCCACGATAGCCCCCACAGCGTCAGTGCTGCCATCACGCCTATCCACGCAGTGACCAGACACAGCGCCGCGACGATGGCCCACATCACCATCCACGCGAGGCTTAAGCCGGCGCGCCGCGCCTCCAGCGACACCAGGTGCATAAATTCAGACACCGTCGTGCGCGCGGCTGCAAGCAGCGCAGCAATCGGATTAGGCGATGAATCCGACGGCGCCGACTCATTGCCCGATGTTGCGGATGGCGAAGACTGCGTTGCGCTGTCGACGACCGTCGCTCGTACCCCATCCGCAACGATACACGATCGCCACAGCTTAGACCACGCGGACCACACGACTCAAATCCTGGAACCGTTAGCGCAGGAGGCGGCTGAGCAATACGCCAGCGCCTACCGCGATCACGATCGATTTGATGGGATGTTCCGCAACAAAATGGCAGGTGTCATCGACCAGCTTGCGCTGCGTTTCATCCAGATTTTTCGCTTTCGCCGCAATCCAGTCGGCAGCCGGGGCGGCAGCATCGGCGGCTTTATCCACCGCTTGGTGCGCTTTGGCAACGACGCGTTCTATCGTCGGCTTCGCGTTATCCGCGGCTTCATTGATCTTGCCTGCGATTGACTCCACAGCGCCGTGTGCGCCGCTAGCGGCCTTCTGCAATGGGGTGTTCGATTTCGTGGCACCGTCGGACGAGAAGGGCATAGTATTACCGGTAGTGTTTTCCATGGGATGCTCCTATTTAAAAAAAGAATTTATCGATGCAATGCAAGTATTGACGCGCCAGCAGATGGTGATTTTTAAAGTGCTTCACAAGACTGCAGTTATACGATACGAAATTCGGCGTGCACGTTCTGTGCGACAGCACACACATTGAGCGGAAAGCTGCCGGAGGCGGTTCGCTGTGGCGCAGCGCGAGGACACTATTGTTACCGCTTTTATTTTGTGTGCGTCAGCGCACAGACTCGATTTCGAGTCGCTGTAATCTATGACGTGCGCTAAAGATATGGTGTAGCGCAGGGGCTATGCTGTCCGCACCGGCGGTTATTTCAGGCGGCGCGAATGGGAAGGCCAACGCTCGCAATGCAACGCGCCGGGTTGCGCAAACTGCAAAATACTAAAGGAGAACAGCGATGGGAAAATATGTGCTGGGATGGATCATGGGCGTGCCGCTGATAGTGTTGGTGATTTTTTATTTGATTTTCAACTGAAGTTGAAGGCGATGGCGATTGACGCGGCAAACCGTCAACGTAAATCATTATGTAATAAATTATTGTTTAAAATCAAATACTTATATATATTTTAGCCTATGGCGCGCCGGGTATTTTATACGGCAGCAAGCGGTCCATTTCTCGTTTCACCACGGCGTAGCACTCACAGCAGAGTTGCTCCAGCTTGGGACGATCGAGCACAGTGATGTGGCCGCGACTGTATTGAATCACCTCGGCGTCTTGCAGATGTCCGGCGGCTTCGGTGACGCCCTCGCGGCGCACCCCCAGCATGTTGGCAATCAGATCCTGCGTCATGGACAATTCATTGGACGGCAGCCGGTCCAGAC